>NZ_SDIG01000088.1:0-26243 GCF_004122755.1 Streptomyces sp. TM32 | reverse complement strand
GGTGTGGTGGATGCGGGTGGGGAGTAGGGGGACGGCGCCGGAGGGGCTCGTCGGGTAGGACTCGTCCGGCAGAGCGGGCGGCGGAATCAGGGTGATCGGCGCGGGCCGTTCCGCGGATCGGCTGCCTGGCTCGATACGCAGAGTGTCCACAGGGCGAAACCGGGTCGCATGGGTACCCCGGGTCTCCCATACGCTTGTCCTGTGACACCCGCTGAGCTCTCCCGTACCGTCCTGCGCTCCGTGCGTGGTGCGGTGGAGGAGCAGGAGCTCTCCGTGGCCGTGCCGGCGCGGATCGTGGTGCGGCCGTCGCCGCGCCCCGGGTGTGGGGACTACGCCTCCAATGTCGCGCTGGAGCTGGCCAAGCCGGCGGGCCGGCCGGCCCGCGAGGTGGCCGAGATTCTGCGGAAGCGGCTGGCCGGCAGCCCCGGGATCGCCCGGGTCGAGATCGCCGGGCCGGGGTTCTTGAATTTCACGCTGGGGGACGAGGCGCAGGTCGCCCTGGTGCGGGACGTGCTGGCGCAGGGGGAGCGGTACGGGGACCGGAGTGCCCGCCGTACGCACGGTGGCCGGAGTGCCCGGACGCCGGAAGCCGGTTCGGTCGACGGTTCCGCTCCGGTCGACGGTTCCGCTCCGGCCGACGGTGCCCTGGCCGGTGCCGGTGCTCGTGGGGTGGTGGTGGCCGAGGCGTTGGCGCGGATCGAGGCGGCGGCCGGAGTGCCGGACCCTCGGTGCGTCCACGCCGTCCCCCACCCGTCCGACCTCGTCGCGCTCCTCGCCCGTCTTGGTTCCGACGAAGCGCGCTGGGTGCTGTTGCGGCCGGCCGCGCATGATCCGGTGCGGGTGCCGGAGCGGCCCGTGCAGCGGGAGAGCAATCCGCGGTTCCGGGTGCAGTACGCGCACGCCCGGGCCCGGGCCCTGCTGCGGAACGCGGGTGAGCTGGGGTTTTCGGGGGAGCCGGGGGAGATGGGGCGTCCGGTGGTCGAGGGCGCCGCGGGTGTCCCGGAGGAGGCGGCGCGGCCGTCCGGGCCCGTGGAGGGGGCCGGAACGCAGGCCGCTTCCGCCGCCCGGACCCTTAAGGGGCTGCTCACTCTTCTCGCCACCTACCCCTCCGTCGTCGAGACCGCCGCGCGGCTGCGGGCGCCGGACCGGGTGGTGCGGCATCTGGAGGCGACCGCGGACGCGTTCTTCCGCTGGCACGACGACTTTCCGCCACTGCCCGTCGGGGAGCAGAAACCCTTGGCCGTGCACCGTGCCCGGCTGGCGCTTGCCGAAGCCGCCGGGACGGTGCTCGCCAACGGCCTGCGTCTGCTCGGCATCTCCGCTCCCGAACACCTCTGAACGATTTTGAGGGGATCTCCACTGTCATGAGTCGCTCCGCGCATCCCGCAGGGCCCCGGCATGCTGACGTGCTGCCCGAGGGGCACTACGCCGGGCCGCCCGCCGATCTCAACACGCTGGACCCGCGCGTCTGGTCGCGTACGGTCCAGCGCAATGCCGACGGTGTGGTCACCGTCGGCGGGCTGGACGTCACCGCGCTCGCCGAGGAGTTCGGTACGCCGGCGTACTTCCTCGACGAGGACGACTTCCGGGCGCGCTGCCGGGCCTGGAAGGACGCCTTCGGGCCGGGGGCCGACGTGTTCTACGCCGGGAAGGCCTTCCTGTCGCGCGCCATTGTGCGCTGGCTGAACGAGGAGGGGCTCAACCTCGACGTCTGCTCCGGCGGCGAGCTGGCCACCGCGCTGGCGGCGGGCATGCCTGCCGAGCGGATCGCGCTGCACGGCAACAACAAGAGCACCGAGGAGATCACCCGCGCCGTGGAGGCGGGGGTCGGGCGGATCGTGCTCGACTCGTTCCAGGAGATCGTGCGGGTCGCGCACATCGCGGAGCGGCTGGGCAGGCGCCAGCGGGTGCAGATCCGGGTCACGGTCGGTGTCGAGGCGCATACGCACGAATTCATCGCGACCGCGCACGAGGACCAGAAGTTCGGCATCGCGCTGGCGGGCGGCCAGGCGGCCGAGGCCGTGCGGCGCGCGCTCAAGCTGGACGGGCTGGAACTCATCGGAATTCACAGCCATATCGGGTCGCAGATCTTCGACATGGCCGGATTTGAGGTGTCCGCCCGCCGTGTCGTGCAATTGCTGACCGAAGTGCGCGACGAGCACGGCATCGAGCTGCCCGAGATCGATCTGGGCGGTGGCCTCGGCATCGCGTACACCTCGGACGACGACCCGCGCGAGCCGCACGAGATCGCGGCGGCGCTGGGTGACATCGTGGGCCGCGAGTGCGCGGCGGCGGGGCTGGCGGTGCCGCGGCTGTCGGTCGAGCCGGGGCGGGCGATCGTCGGGCCGACGGCGTTCACGCTGTACGAGGTCGGCACGGTCAAGGAGCTGGAGGGGCTGCGGACGTATGTGTCCGTGGACGGCGGGATGTCGGACAACATCCGTACCGCCCTGTACGACGCGGAGTACAGCGTGGCCCTGGTCTCGCGGACCTCGGACGCCGAGCCGATGCTGTCGCGGGTGGTCGGCAAGCACTGCGAGAGCGGGGACATCGTCGTACGCGACGCCTTCCTTCCGGCCGATGTGGCGCCCGGGGACCTGCTCGCGGTGCCGGCCACCGGTGCGTACTGCCGTTCCATGGCGAGCAACTACAACCACTCGCTGCGGCCGCCGGTCGTAGCGGTCAAGGACGGCGCGGCCAGGGTGATCGTCCGGCGGGAGACGGAGGAAGATCTCCTCCGGTTGGACGTCGGTTAAGGCCGGATCGCCGGGGCCCGGCCCCGGATGAAATAAATGTCTCGGTATCCGGACGACGGACGGAATCTGCCGTCCGGTGCGTGAGACTGGTGCATGAGCAAGCTGAAAAATCGCTGATCGATGAGAAGCAGAGGTCGAATGATGCGTACGCGTCCGCTGAAGGTGGCGCTCCTGGGCTGTGGTGTTGTCGGCTCAGAGGTGACGCGCATCATGACGACGCACGCCGACGATCTCGCCGCCCGCATCGGTGCGCCCGTGGAGCTCGCCGGGATCGCCGTCCGCCGCCCCGACAAGGTGCGCGAGGGCGTCCCGGCCGAGCTGATCACCACCGACGCGACCGCGCTGGTCAAACGCGGCGACATTGATGTCGTGATCGAGGTGATCGGCGGCATCGAGCCGGCCCGCACGCTGATCACCACCGCTTTCGAGCACGGCGCGAGCGTGGTCTCCGCCAACAAGGCGCTGGTCGCGGCGGACGGCGCGGCGCTGCACGCGGCGGCCGAGGCCAAGGGGGCGGATCTGTATTACGAGGCCGCCGTCGCCGGTGCGATCCCGCTGGTGCGGCCGCTGCGCGAATCGCTGGCCGGCGACAAGGTCAACCGGGTGCTCGGCATCGTCAACGGCACGACCAATTTCATTCTCGACAAGATGGATTCGACCGGCGCGGGCTACAGCGAGGCGCTGGACGAGGCGACCGCCCTGGGCTACGCGGAGGCCGACCCGACCGCCGACGTCGAGGGATTCGACGCCGCCGCCAAGGCCGCGATCCTGGCCGGCATCGCCTTCCACACCCGCGTGACCATCGACGACGTGCACCGCGAGGGCCTCACGGAGGTCACCGCCGCCGACATCGCCTCCGCCAAGCGCATGGGGTGCACGGTCAAGCTGCTGGCGATCTGCGAGCGGGCCGCGGACGGCGCGTCCGTCACCGCGCGGGTGCACCCCGCGATGATCCCGCTCACGCATCCGCTCGCCTCCGTCCGTGAGGCGTACAACGCGGTCTTCATCGAGGCCGACGCGGCCGGTCAGCTGATGTTCTACGGGCCCGGCGCGGGCGGTTCGCCCACCGCCTCCGCGGTCCTCGGCGACCTCGTGGCGGTCTGCCGCAACAAGCTCTCCGGCACCACCGGGCCCGGCGAGTCCGCCTACACACGGCTGCCGGTCAGCCCCATGGGCGCGGTCATCACGCGGTACCACATCAGCCTTGACGTGGCCGACAAGCCCGGTGTTCTCGCGCAGGTCGCGACCATCTTCGCCGAACACGGCGTATCGATCGATACGGTCCGTCAGCAGGGCAAGGACGGCGAGGCATCGCTCGTCATCGTCACCCACCGGGCGGCGGACGCGGCCCTGTCGTCGACCGTCGTGGCACTGCGCGAGCTCGACACCGTCCGCGGTGTCGCCAGCATCATGCGGGTCGAAGGGGAGTAGAGGAACCCATGTCAGCCAATTCCACCGTGACCACGACGAGCCGTCAGTGGCGCGGCATCATCGAGGAATACCGCGACCGGCTCCCGGTCAGCGACACGACCGAGGTCGTCACCCTCCGGGAGGGCGGCACACCCCTCGTACCGGCCCAGGTCCTCTCCGAGCGCACCGGGTGTGAGGTGCACCTCAAGGTCGAGGGCGCCAACCCCACCGGCTCCTTCAAGGACCGCGGCATGACGATGGCCATCACCCGCGCCAAGGAGGAGGGCGCCAAGGCGGTCATCTGCGCCTCCACCGGCAACACCTCCGCCTCGGCCGCCGCCTACGCGGTCCGCGCGGGCATGGTCTGCGCGGTGCTCGTCCCGCAGGGCAAGATCGCGCTCGGCAAGATGGGCCAGGCCCTGGTGCACGGCGCGAAGATCCTCCAGGTCGACGGAAATTTCGACGACTGCCTGACGCTGGCCCGGCGGCTGTCCGACAACTACCCCGTCGCACTTGTGAACTCCGTCAATCCGGTACGTATCGAAGGCCAGAAGACCGCGGCCTTCGAAATCGTCGACATGCTCACCGATGCGCCGGACATCCATGTCCTGCCTGTCGGCAATGCCGGCAACATCACCGCGTACTGGCGGGGCTACCAGGAGTACGCGGCCGACGGCATCGCCTCGCGCACCCCGCGCATGTGGGGCTTCCAGGCCTCCGGCAGCGCCCCGATCGTGCGCGGAGAGGTCGTCAAGGACCCGACGACCATCGCCACCGCGATCCGCATCGGAAACCCCGCCTCGTGGGCGAACGCCGAGCGGGCGCGGGACGAGTCCGGCGGCTTCATCGACGACGTGACCGACCGTCAAATCCTGTCCGCCTACCGCCTGTTGGCCGCGCAGGAGGGCGTCTTCGTGGAGCCCGCCTCGGCCGCGTCGGTCGCCGGTCTGCTCAAGGCCGCCGAGGAGGGCAAGGTCGACCCCGGCCAGCGCATCGTCTGCACGGTCACCGGCAACGGCCTCAAGGACCCGGACTGGGCGGTGGCCGGCGCGCCGCAGCCGGTCACGGTCCCGATCGACGCGGACGCCGCCGCCGAGCGCCTCGGCCTCGTCTAGGACGCCGCCGTACGGGCGGACCTGCGCGTACGGCATCCGGTGGCGGGACGCGGTGAGCGTCCCGTCACCTCCCGCACAGCAAATTGTGCAAAGGCTGCAAAGTCCAGGGAAAGCGGTGCTGGGGCACGGCAAGGCGCGCGACACGCATCGTGCGCCTCCTGTGCGCCCTATGTCGCGACAGAACCTTCCTTCGATAGGCTGGCAGCAACTCCCCTCCCCACGGCATAACGCAGTGGTGTGCAGGGCAGGTCAGAACGGTCCCCATGAGCCGGCCGGGCGCCTCGGTGCCGCGGCGTTCCGGGGCAGTACCGCAGCATCAATCAAGGAGAGTCATCGAGCGATGGCCGGTCCCGCGTTCCGCGCCGCCGCCGTCCGGGTGCGCACCCCCGCTACCAGCGCCAATCTCGGTCCCGGCTTCGATGCCCTGGGTCTTTCCCTGGGCCTGTACGACGATGTCGTGGTGCGCGTCGCCGACTCCGGGCTGCACATCGACATCGCAGGTGAGGGCGCCGACACCCTGCCCCGCGACGAGAGCCATCTGCTCGTCCGGTCGATGCGCACCGCCTTCGACCTGCTCGGCGGACAGCCGCGCGGCCTGGAAATCGTCTGCGCCAACCGCATCCCGCACGGCCGCGGCCTGGGGTCCTCCTCGGCCGCCATCTGCGCCGGCATCGTCGCCGCGCGCGCCGTGACGATAGGTGGCGAGCAAAAGCTCGACGACACCGCACTGCTGGAGCTGGCCACCGAGATCGAGGGCCACCCCGACAACGTCGCCGCCTGTCTGCTGGGCGGTTTCACGCTCGCCTGGATGGACTCCGGCACCGCCCGCGCGATCCGGATGGATCCCGCCGATTCCATCGTTCCGGTGGTCTTCGTGCCCGGAAAGCCGGTGCTCACCGAGACCGCCCGCGGACTGCTGCCGCGCACCGTCCCGCATGTGGACGCCGCGGCCAACGCCGGCCGCGCCGCACTGCTCGTCGAGGCCCTGACCAGGCGCCCCGAGCTGCTGCTCGCCGCGACCGAGGACCGACTCCACCAGGAATACCGCGCTCCGGCGATGCCGGAGAGCGTGGCCCTGGTGAACCGGCTGCGCGCGGACGGCGTCCCCGCAGTCGTGTCCGGTGCGGGCCCGACGGTGCTCGCGCTGGTGGAGGACGCGGCGGCCGACAAGGTCGCGGCACTGGCGGGCGAGGAGTGGGCGGCGAACCGCCTGGCCCTCGACGCGGCGGGCGCCTGCGTACTGCCGCTCGCCGGGTGAGCACGCAGGTGGCCGACGATTGCCGGTCTTGGAGAGGGGGAATGTTTGTTGGATCCGGTAGTGTTAACCTCAAGTCAGTACTCGACGCCTGAGTGGCGCGGTGCTTCGTGTCCCCCATCGGGACCACTTTCTTCCGGGAGCCTCCCAATCTGCTGGGCGCAATTGTCACAGCCGGCAATTGCCTGAGCGGAAGTGAGCACGCTCCGGAATCGGCGTGGTGAATGGCCACTCTGCATCTCCTCACGCCGGCGCCATGAACTGATCTCTCCGCCATTTCCGGCGGGACCACCGCCCCGGCCCGGTCCACCAGACCAAGGACACAGCCGGACAGCACAACCGGTCGCCGAGCCAGACAGGCCGACGCCCGCTCCAGGGAAGGACCCTTCGTGAGCGACACCACCGATCTGATGGGCGCGCGTACCGATGGCAGTGCCACCGCGCCCGCCACGGACGCTCCCGCCGCGCCTGCAACCACGCGGCGCCGCCGTTCCGGCACCGGCCTTGACGGCATGGTCCTGGCAGAGCTGCAGCAGGTCGCCTCCGGCCTCGGTATCAAGGGCACCGCGCGGATGCGCAAGAGCCAGCTGATCGAGGTCATCAAGGAGAAGCAGGCCACGGGCTCGGGCTCCGGCGCCAAGGCCGACGCGCCCGCCGACACCGAGACCAAGCCCAAGCGCCGTACCACCTCCAAGGCCCGTACCGGCGAGGACGGCGCGGAGCAGGCCGCCGGCAAGGCAGCCAGGTCCGACAAGGGCGACAAGGCCGCCGACAAGGCCGGGGCCCAGCAGCAGATCGACATCCCCGGCCAGCCCGTCAGCGACGAGCAGCCGGCCGGCGAGCGCCGCCGGCGCCGCGCCACGGCCGCCGCGGGCAGCCCCGAGGCCGCTTCCGGCGACCTCAAGACCGACACCAAGGTCGAGGCGAAGACCGAGGTCAAGACCGAGGCCAGGACCGACACCGCGGTCTCCCCCCAGGAGACCGGCGAGGGCCGCCCCGGCAAGGGCGGCGAGCGCCAGGAGCGCGGGGACCGCCAGGACCGCGGCCAGAAGGGCGACCGCGGGGACCGCGGCCAGCGCCAGCGCGACCGCGGTGACCGCCGCAAGGGCGACGCCGGCGACGGCGGCCAGGGCGGTCAGGGCGGCCAGCGGCAGCGTGACCGCCGCAATGACGACGACGACGACTTCGAGGGCGGCCGCCGGGGCCGTCGCGGCCGCTACCGCGACCGCCGGGGCCGTCGCGGCGGCCGCGAGGACTTCGGCAACGAGCCGCAGGTCTCCGAGGACGACGTGCTGATCCCCGTCGCGGGCATCCTCGACATCCTCGACAACTACGCCTTCATCCGGACCTCCGGCTACCTGCCGGGCCCGAACGACGTGTACGTCTCGCTCGCCCAGGTCCGCAAGAACGGCCTGCGCAAGGGCGACCACGTCACCGGCGCGGTCCGCCAGCCCAAGGACGGCGAGCGGCGCGAGAAGTTCAACGCGCTGGTCCGCCTCGACACGGTCAACAGCGTGGCGCCCGAACAGGGCCGCGGGCGGCCGGAGTTCGGGAAGCTGACGCCCCTGTACCCGCAGGAGCGGCTGCGCCTGGAGGGTGAGTCGGGCGGGCTGACGACCCGGATCATCGATCTGGTCACCCCGATCGGCAAGGGCCAGCGCGGTCTGATCGTGGCCCCGCCGAAGACCGGCAAGACCATGATCATGCAGGCGATCGCCAACTCGATCACCCGCAACAACCCCGAGTGCCACCTGATGGTCGTCCTCGTCGACGAGCGTCCCGAAGAGGTCACCGACATGCAGCGGTCGGTCAAGGGCGAGGTCATCTCGTCGACCTTCGACCGCCCGGCCGAGGACCACACCACCGTCGCCGAGCTGGCCATCGAGCGCGCCAAGCGCCTGGTCGAGCTGGGGCACGACGTGGTCGTCCTGCTGGACTCGATCACCCGTCTGGGACGTGCGTACAACCTCGCCGCCCCGGCCTCCGGCCGCATCCTGTCCGGCGGTGTCGACTCGACCGCGCTCTACCCGCCGAAGCGCTTCTTCGGTGCCGCGCGGAACATCGAGGACGGCGGTTCGCTGACCATCCTGGCCACCGCGCTGGTCGAGACCGGCTCGCGGATGGACGAGGTGATCTTCGAGGAGTTCAAGGGCACCGGCAACCTGGAGCTCAAGCTCGACCGCAAGCTCTCGGACAAGCGCATCTTCCCGGCGGTGGACGTGGACGCGTCCAGCACCCGTAAGGAAGAGATCCTCATGGGCAGCGACGAGCTGGCCATCGTGTGGAAGCTGCGCCGGGTGCTGCACGCCCTGGACCAGCAGCAGGCCATCGAGCTGCTGCTGGACAAGATGAAGCAGACGAAGTCCAACGCGGAGTTCCTGCTGCAGATCCAGAAGACGACGCCGACCGCGGGCAACGGCAACGACTGACGCCCGCAGGGCGCCTCGGCGCCGTCCCCGAAGCCCCTCTCACCGCTGCAGGTGAGGGGGGCTTCGTGCTGCCCGCCGCGGACGGGCGGGCCACGGGCGGCGCTGTGACCTGCGCCGCGCCCGGCGGGGTCGGCAGAGGCCGCACTTGAGACGTTCCGCACAGATCCACTGCAACCCATACGGTTTCGGCCATGGCCGAAAACGGGACGAAAGCCCAGGTAGGAGGGGCGAAGGTCCCGAGCGGACGGTTCGGTCCCCGGCAGATTTCTAAGAAAGCGCTCATGACTCGCTGTGCAACCCTTCCCGTCAACCTCCCGTCTGACAGGGCGCCCCGGACATGACAGCGCGTGTCCGGTGGCGGCGGGGCGCAGCCGAGCGAACGAGGACTGAGGAACAGATGCCGGACAGCAACGGGACCGCGAACACGGCCGAAAGCCGTGCCCGCGGCATACGCGCCACGGGCCGTCGGCGCAAAGGGCCCACCCGGCGCCGCCGGATACTGACCATCACCCTGTGCACGCTGGTCAGCGTCGCACTGCTCGGTGGTGCCGGTCTCGGCTACGTCTACTTCAAGCTCAACGGCAATCTGAAGGGCGTCGACATCAACTCCGCCCTCGGGCACGACCGGCCGAAGAACGTCGACAACGGCTCGATGGACATCCTCGTGATGGGCTCCGACTCCCGAGCCGGCAAGAACGGTGAGTACGGCAAGGACGAGGGCGGTCAGCGGTCCGACACGGCGATGATCGTGCACGTCTACAAGGGCCGTAAGAAGGCCAGCGTGGTCAGCATCCCGCGCGACACCCTGGTCAAGCGCCCGGACTGCACCACCACCAACGGCAAGGACGTCCCCGGGCAGCAGCGGGCGATGTTCAACACCGCGTTCGAGGTCGGCGGCCCGTCCTGTGCCGTGAAGACCGTCGAGTCGATCAGCGGGACCCGGATGGATCACTTCATCGAGGTCGACTTCACCGGCTTCAAGAAGCTCATCGACGCGCTGGGCGGGGTGGACGTCACCACCAAGAAGCCGATCAACGACAACAGCAGCCATCTGCATCTGCCGGCCGGCCAGCACACCCTCAACGGCGAGCAGTCGCTCGCCCTGGTCCGCACCCGGCACGGCGTCCCCGGCGGCGACGGCAGCGACCTGGGTCGTATCCAGCTCCAGCAGACGTTCCTCAAGGCCCTGATGAACCAGGTCAAGAACGTCGGGGTGCTCACCAACCCCACCAAGCTCTACGACATCGCCGACACGGCCACCAAGGCCGTCACCACCGACACCGACCTCAATTCGGTCAGCGAACTGACCGGGCTGGCCAAGAGCCTGGGCAACATCGGGTCGGACAACATCAACATGGTGACGCTGCCGGTCACGTACGACAAGGCCAACCCCGACCGGGTGGTGCCGCTGGAGAAGCAGAGCCAGCAGGTCTGGGACGCGCTGCGGCAGGACAAGGAGATCCCCAAGTCCGCGACCAAGGGCTCGGCCGGTGACCAGGGCGGCACGGACCGGTACGTGAAGTAGTCGGACGCCGCGGTGGAGGGGGTCGCAGCCCCCCCCACGAGCGGGCCGGGAATAGTCGCGGCCTCCCCCCGGTTTTGGGAGATGCGGCTAGTCCTGGCAGACTGGACCGTCGGCCCCGGTTCACGTGACGCAACCCGCGACACGACCCGGTGCACTCCCGAACCTAGGAGAATCCCTTGAAGCGCGACATCCACCCGGAGTACGTCGAGACCCAGGTCAGCTGCACCTGTGGCGCGTCCTTCACCACCCGTAGCACCGTCGGCGGCGGCAGCATCCGCGCCGACATCTGCTCCGAGTGCCACCCGTTCTACACGGGCAAGCAGAAGATCATGGACACGGGCGGCCGCGTGGCCCGCTTCGAGGCCCGCTTCGGCAAGGGCGCCGCTGCCAAGAAGTAGCGACCCTCAAGGCGCCGGTCTCCGGTCGCCCCTGCTCAGGGGTGACCGGACCGGCGTCTTTGTTTGCGTCGTCCAGGCCCCCGGTAGTCCCAGCCAGCAGAGGAACCCACGATGTTCGAGGCGGTCGAAGAACTGATCGGCGAGCACGCCGATCTCGAGAAGCGGCTGGCCGACCCCGCGGTCCACGCCGACCAGCGCGAAGCCATGCGGCTCAACAAGCGCTACGCCGAGCTGACCCCGATCATCGCGACGTACCGCGGCTGGAAGCAGACCGGTGACGACATCGAGACCGCGCGTGAACTCAGCCAGGACGACCCGGAGTTCGCCGATGAGGTCAAGGAGCTCGACGCCCAGCGCGAGCAGCTGACCGAAAAGCTGCGGCTGCTGCTGGTCCCGCGCGACCCCAGCGACGACAAGGACGTCATCCTGGAGGTCAAGGCCGGCGAGGGCGGCGAGGAGTCCGCGCTGTTCGCCGGCGATCTGCTGCGGATGTATCTGCGCTACGCCGAGCGGGTCGGCTGGAAGACCGAGATCCTGGACGCGAACGAGTCCGACCTCGGCGGGTACAAGGACGTCCAGGTCGCCGTGAAGACCAAGGGCGGCGGCGGGGCCACCGAGCCGGGACAGGGCGTCTGGGCGCGGCTGAAGTACGAGGGCGGGGTGCACCGCGTGCAGCGGGTGCCCGCCACCGAATCGCAGGGCCGCATCCACACCTCCGCGGCCGGTGTGCTGGTCACGCCGGAGGCCGAGGAGGTCGAGGTCGAGATCGTGGCCAACGACCTGCGGATCGACGTCTACCGCTCCTCCGGGCCCGGCGGCCAGTCCGTCAACACCACCGACTCCGCGGTCCGCATCACGCACCTGCCCACCGGCATCGTCGTCTCCTGCCAGAACGAGAAGAGCCAGCTCCAGAACAAGGAGCAGGCGATGCGCATCCTGCGCTCCCGGCTGCTGGCCGCCGCCCAGGAGGAGGCCGAGCGCGAGGCCTCCGACGCCCGGCGCAGCCAGGTCCGTACGGTCGACCGCTCCGAGCGCATCCGTACCTACAACTTCCCGGAAAACCGCATCTCGGACCACCGGGTCGGCTTCAAGGCGTACAACTTGGACCAGGTGCTCGACGGCGAGCTCGACCCGGTCATCCAGGCCTGTGTCGACGCCGACTCGGCCGCCAAGCTCGCCGCCGCCCAGTAAGCCCGCGCGAGCCGGTAGGTACCGGCGCAGACCGCCCCCGGTCGGCCGCGGACCGCACAATGAAGACGCAGCGCACTAGGAGGAAGGCCCCGTGAACCTTCTGCTCGCCGAGGTGGCCCAGGCCACCCAGCGGCTGGCCGACGCCGGTGTGCCCTCGCCGCGCTTCGACGCCGAGGAACTCGCCGCGTTCGTGCACGGCGTCAAACGGGGTGAGCTGCACCACGTCAAGGACGCGGACTTCGACGCCCGCTACTGGGAGGCCGTCGCCCGTCGCGAGGCCCGTGAGCCGCTCCAGCACATCACCGGGCGGGCCTTCTTCCGCTACCTCGAACTCGCCGTCGGGCCAGGGGTGTTCGTGCCCCGCCCGGAGACCGAGTCGGTGGTCGGCTGGGCGATAGACGCCGTCCGGGCCATGGACGTCGTCGAGCCGCTGATCGTCGATCTGTGTACCGGCTCGGGGGCCATCGCGCTGGCCCTGGCGCAGGAGGTGCCGCGCTCGCGGGTGCACGCCGTGGAGCTGTCCGAGCCGGCGCTGGACTACGCCCGCAAGAACGTCGAGGGGTCCCGCGTCGTTCTCCATCACGGCGACGCGCTGACCGCGCTTCCCGAACTGGACGGGCAGGTCGACCTGGTCGTCTCCAACCCGCCGTACATCCCGCTGACCGAGTGGGAGTACGTCGCACCCGAGGCCCGCGACCACGACCCCGAGCTCGCGCTGTTCTCGGGCCAGGACGGCCTGGACACCATCCGCGGCATCGAGCGGACCGCACACCGCCTGCTGCGGCCCGGCGGCGTGGTCGTCATCGAGCACGCCGACACCCAGGGCGGACAGGTTCCGTGGATCTTCACCGAGGAGCGGGGCTGGGCCGACGCGGCCGACCACCCGGACCTCAACAACAGGCCCCGTTTCGCCACCGCACGCCGGGCGACGCCATGACGCGTCCCGCCCCGGCGCCGGCAGCCGATGCATCCGAAGTATTCGTTTCGCACGAGGAGGTCCCGTAATGGCACGGCGATACGACTGCAGCGACGCGACCGACCGCACCACCGGTCTGCGCGAGGCCGCCTCGGCCGTCCGCCGCGGTGAGCTGGTCGTGCTGCCGACCGACACCGTCTACGGCATCGGGGCGGACGCCTTCAGCGCCGAGGCCGTCGGCGACCTGCTGGAGGCCAAGGGCCGCGGCCGCGGGATGCCCTCCCCGGTCCTGGTCGGGTCCCCCAACACCCTGCACGGCCTGGTCACCGACTTCTCCGAGCAGGCCTGGGAGCTGGTCGACGCCTTCTGGCCGGGCGCGCTCACCCTCGTCGCCCGGCACCAGCCGTCGCTGACCTGGGACCTGGGCGAGACCCGCGGCACGGTCGCGGTACGGATGCCGCTGCACCCCGTCGCGATCGAGCTGCTGACCGACTTCGGCCCGATGGCCGTCTCCAGCGCCAACCTCACCGGCCACCCCTCCCCGCAGGACTGCGACGCCGCACAGGAGATGCTGGGCGACTCGGTCTCCGTCTACCTCGACGGCGGCCCGACCCCGGCCGCGGTGCCGTCCTCGATCGTCGATGTCACCGGCAAGGTCCCGGTGCTGCTGCGCGAGGGCGCGATCAGCGCGGACGAGCTGCGCAAGGTGGTACCAGAGCTCGAGGTGGCCAATTGATGGCGCCCCTCGGGCGTGGCATAGCGGGACCAGGCGACGACTCTCTCCCCTCCGCATCCGTTTTCCGGATTCTCCACGTCAGCACCGGCAACGTCTGCCGCTCACCGATCACCGAGCGGCTGCACCGCCATGCCCTGGAACTGCGGCTCGGCGCGGCCCGCAGCGGCGGGCTGCTGGTGGAGAGCGCGGGCACCTGGGGGCACGAAGGCGCCCCGATGGAGACCCACGCCGCGACCGTGCTCACCGACTACGGCGCCGACCCGGCCGGCTTCCTCGGCCGTGAGCTGCTCGACGAGCACGTCATCCGCGCCGACCTGGTGCTCACCGCCACCCGCGACCACCGCGCCCAGGTCATCTCGATGGGCCACTCCGCGGGGCTGCGCACCTTCACCCTCAAGGAATTCAACCGGCTGGTGCGGGCCATAGACCCCGCCACCCTGCCCGAGCCCGATCCGCACCTGCCGGACGGCGGGCTGGTCGAGCGCGCCCGTGCGCTGGTCGGCGCCGCCGCGGCGCTGCGCGGCTGGCTGCTGGCGCCCAATCCGGAGTCCGACGAGGTCTACGACCCCTACGGCGCCCCCATCACCTTCTTCCGCTCCATCGGCGACGAGATCAACCAGGCTCTCGACCCGGTCGTCACGGCCCTCACGGGAGTCCCGGCGCGGGCCTGACGGCCCCCGGGCGCGGGCGTGGACCCTGTCGGCCCGGCACACCGCGCCCGATCGCCCTGCCGCGCCTACATTGGGACTACGTCCCCGTACGAGGCCCGGAGCAAGCGATGCCTGCCACCACCGCGTCACCCCGCAGCGAGACCCCGGCCGCCGCTTCCCGGACCACCGGGCAGGCCGGCGCCGCGCCGTCGGAGTCCGTCGAGGACCGCGCCCGGGCCGCCGCCCGGGACGACGTCACCCGGCCGGCCGGCTCCCCGGACTTCGCCGCCCTGCTGCGCCAGGACCCCGAGATCGCCGGCGTGCTGCTCGGCGAGAGCGCCCGGCAGGGCGACGGGCTCCAGCTGATCGCCGCGGAGAACTTCACCTCACCGGCCGTCCTCGCCGCCCTCGGCTCCCCTCTGGGCAACAAATACGCCGAGGGCTATCCGGGCGCCCGGCACCACGGCGGCTGCGAGATCGTCGACCTCGCCGAGCGGATCGCGGTGGACCGCGCCAAGGCCCTCTTCGGCGCCGAACACGCCAACGTCCAGGCCCACTCCGGGTCTTCGGCCGTTCTGGCCGCCTACGCCGCCCTGCTGCGCCCTGGTGACACCGTCCTGGCCATGGCCCTCCCGCACGGCGGACACCTCACCCACGGCTCGCCCGCCAACTTCTCCGGGCGCTGGTTCGACTTCGCCGGCTACGGCGTCGACGAGGAGACCGAGCTCCTCGACTACGACGCGATCCGCGACCTGGCCCTGGCGCGCCGCCCCAAGGCCATCGTCTGCGGCTCGATCTCCTATCCCCGGCACATCGACTACGCCGCCTTCCGGGACATCGCCGACGAGACCGGCGCCTACCTGATCGCCGACGTCGCGCATCCGCTGGGCCTGATCGCCGGGGGAGCGGCGCCCAGCCCCGTCCCGTACGCCCATGTGGTGTGCGCAACCACACACAAGGTGCTGCGCGGGCCGCGCGGCGGGCTGATCCTTTGCGGGGCGAAGCTGGCCGAACGCATCGACCGTGCGGTCTTCCCGTTCACCCAGGGCGGCGCGCAGATGAACGCCGTCGCCGCCAAGGCCGTCGCCTTCGCGGAGGCCGCCACACCGGCCTTCGGCGCGTATGCCCATCAGGTCACCGCCAATGCCCGCGCGCTCGCCGAGGCGCTGGCCGGGTACGGTCTGACGATCACCACCGGCGGCACCGACACCCATCTGATCACCGCCGACCCCGCCCCGCTGGGCCTGGACGCGCCCACCGCCCGGGGCCGGCTGGCCGCCGCCGGGATCGTCCTGGACACCTGCGCCCTGCCGTGCGCCGAGGGGACGGCGAACCGCCGGACCGGCATCCGGCTGGGCACCGCGGCGGTGACCACCCAGGGCATGGGCGAGGCGGAGATGGTGCAGGTCGCGCGCCTGATCGTGGCGGCGCTGGAGGAGGATCCCGCGGCCCGCTCCGGGACTGTCGCTTTGGTCCACGGCTTTCCGCCTTATCCCGATCAAGGGTGACGGCCGGAACCGTTCGCCGCTGTCCTGCGTCTTCCCCTGTATTCACGGCCAGGGGGCGGACACGCATAGGGTGTGGGGCTGTGATGGCCAGCTATACCGATGGGGCAGCCCGTGCGTGAATACCTGCTGACGCTGTGCGTCACGGCCGCGGTGACCTACCTGCTGACGGGGCCGGTGCGGAAGTTCGCGATCGCGGCCGGTGCGATGCCGGAGATCCGCGCGCGTGATGTGCACCGTGAGCCGACCCCGCGGCTCGGTGGAATCGCCATGTTCGGCGGGCTGTGCGCCGGTCTGCTGGTGGCCTCGCACCTGACCAACCTCAAGAGCGTCTTCGAGACCAACGAGCCCCGGGCGCTGCTGTCGGGCGCCGCGCTGATCTGGATCCTCGGTGTCCTGGACGACAAGTGGGGCGTGGACGCGCTGGTCAAGCTCGGCGGCCAGATGATCGCCGCGGGCGTGATGGTCCTGCAGGGCCTGACGATCCTGTGGATCCCGATCCCCGGTGTCGGCACGGTCTCGCTGACGCCGATGCAGGGCACCCTGCTGACCGTCGCGCTGGTCGTCATCACCATCAACGCGGTGAACTTCGTGGACGGTCTGGACGGCCTCGCCTCCGGCATGGTGTGCATCGCGGCCGCCGCGTTCTTCATGTACGCCTACCGGATGTGGTTCGGCTACGGCATCGAGGCGGCCGCGCCCGCAACCCTGTTCTCGGTCGTTCTGATGGGCATGTGCCTGGGCTTTCTGCCGCACAACATGCACCCCGCGCGGATCTTCATGGGCGACTCGGGCTCGATGCTGATCGGCCTGGTGATGGCGGCCGGCGCGGTCTCGGTGACCGGCCAGGTCGACCCGGATCTGCTCAACGTGAAGGCCGGCGGTCTGCGCGAGGCGACCCACGCGATGGTGCCGGTCTACATTCCGCTGCTGCTGCCGCTGACGGTCCTCGCGGTGCCGGTCGCCGACCTGATCCTGGCGATCGTGCGGCGTACGTGGAAGGGCCAGTCGCCGTTCGCCGCCGACCGCGGCCATCTGCACCACCGCCTGCTGGAGATCGGGCACTCGCACAGCCGGGCCGTGTTGATCATGTACTTCTGGTCGGCGCTGATCGCCTTCGGCGCGGTCGCCTACTCCGCGAACAACGCCAGCATGTGGATCGTGCTGGGCATCGTGCTGCTGAGCGCGGTGGGGTTGGTACTGCTCCTGCTGCCGCGCTTCACCCCGCGCGCCCCGCAGTGGGCGGAGCGGATGGTTCCGCCGCGCTACCGCCGGCTCGCCCGCGCCGTGGTGGACCCGGCCGGGGTGGCCGCGGAGGCGTCCGCCGCCGCGGAGGCGGCGGACGAGGAGGAGCGGGAACCGATCCCGGCGGGCATCA
Source organism: Streptomyces sp. TM32 (assembly GCF_004122755.1). NCBI lineage: Bacteria > Bacillati > Actinomycetota > Actinomycetes > Kitasatosporales > Streptomycetaceae > Streptomyces > Streptomyces sp. TM32. The sequence goes on along the minus strand of NZ_SDIG01000088.1, from coordinate 8,979 downwards.
ACGGCGCCACCGCGATCGGGGACCGGTCACGCTTTGTGGACCGCCGCAAGGCGGGCAGTCACCACTGATCCCGGCCTCTGATCGCTCGAACGGGGATCAGAAACCGGGGCGGTTGACCCCATACCAGACAAAATTCGATCCGTCAGTGCACCAACGCGCAGGTTCACGCTCAGGTGTGACAGGGTCCACACGAACCAGGTAAAGACCTCATCAAATAGTTTGTGATACCGTTCACGAAACCCGGCGACAGAGCCGGAGGGCCCTAGTGCGACGGTCCTCGGGCCGCAGGTTCCGCCTCAGGCCGGGTCTACGCTCGTCCCTGACGACACAACCCCCACCCTTTGCCGGAGCGCCGCCATGCAGTCGAATGACGCCCGACTACTCCTTCACGCCCTTGTGCCCACGCTCGCCATCGGCGCCGTCGCCGTTGGCGTGAGCGCTGCGGTCGCAGGCGCGAAAGGAGCGCTCGGCGCCGCCGTCGGCACGTTGCTGGTGATGCTCGTCATGGGGGCAGGTCTGGTGGTCCTGCAGAAGACCGCGAAGAGCCTTCCGCAGTTGTTCCAGATGATGGGGCTGTTGCTCTACACGACGCAGATTCTGTTCGTGCTGGTGTTCCTGATCCTCTTCAAGAACACAACGCTCTTCGACACCAAGGCATTTGCGTTCACCTTGCTCGGCGCCACCCTCGTATGGATCGCGGCACAGACCCACGGTCATATGAAGGCGAAGACTCTGTACGTGGAACCCGACTCCGCCGGGACGAAGAAGGCGGAGACGGCGGGGTCGCCGACGTGACACGTAGGGCCGAGATAAATGCCCTCATGCGGGCCTGCTATCGTCCGGTGCCAACTGCGGCACAGATGGCGCAGGCGGCTGAGCTCCCGAGTTCCACGCGAAACGACGGGCAGTTCTCGCGGCCGATGCCTGTGATGAGGCCGGGCCCCGCGCCCGCCAGCCGCCCCCTAATCCGTAAGACCAGTCCAGTGCCGCTCCGTGGCTCAACGCCGCGCCGACACAACGAGGTTGCCGTACCCATGCGCCACGCTGAAGGAGCCCGCGGTGAGTGCTGAAACGATGCTCGCCTTCGACACGGAGTGCCACCTCTTCATTCCGGGGTGTGGCTTCGAGGCCCCGGGCCTTCATTCGTTCGTATTCGAACCCCTCTTCACCATCGGTGGCTACGAGTTCAACAAGCCGATGCTGCTGGCGTTCCTCAGCACGATCGTGGTGGTGGGGTTCTTCTGGGCCGCATTCGGTCGGGCCAAGGTCGTGCCCGGAAAGCTGCAGATGATCGGCGAGGCGGGCTACGACTTCGTGCGCCGCGGGCTCGTCTATGACGCGCTGGGGAAAAAGGAGGGCGACAAATACGTCCCCTTCATGGTCTCGCTGTTCTTCTTCGTGTGGATCATGAACCTCTGGTCCATCATCCCGGTCATGGCGTTCCCGGTGACGTCGGTCATCGCGTTCCCGGTCGGCATGGCCCTGATCGTCTACATCCTCTGGATGTACCTGACGTTCAAGAAGCAGGGCTTCGTCGGCGGCCTGAAGAACCTCTCCGGCTATGACAAGTCGCTCGGCTGGGTGCTGCCGCTGATCATGGTGCTGGAGCTGCTCCAGCACCTGATCATCCGCCCGTTCACGCACGCGGTCCGACTCTTCGCGAACATGTTCGCCGGGCACCTGCTGATCCTGCTGTTCACCATCGCCAGCTGGTACATGCTGAACGGCATCGGCATCGTCTACGCGGGTGCGTCCTTCGTGATGACCCTCGTGATGACCGCTTTCGAGCTCTTCATCCAGGCCGTCCAGGCGTATGTCTTCGTCCTCCTGGCCTGCAACTACGTCCAGGGCGCGCTCGCCGAGCACCACTGAGCGCCCTCGCTCCCCAGCCCAACAGCTGTCCGGTGGCCAACCCCCACCGGTCCGTGAAATGAGAAGGAAGTAACGGCATGTCCGCTGCTCTCGAAATGGTCAACCTCGCCGCCGCCGGTGACACCGCCAAGTCCGCCCTGGTCGGCAACATCGCCTCGGTCGGTTACGGCCTCGCCGCGATCGGCCCCGGCGTCGGCGTCGGCATCATCTTCGGTAACGGCACCCAGGCCCTGGCCCGTCAGCCCGAGGCGGCCGGCCTGATCCGCACCAACCAGATCATGGGTTTCGCCTTCTGTGAGGCGCTCGCCCTCATCGGCATCGTCATGGGCTTCGTCTACAAGTAAACGAAGCGCATCGACTATCCATTCAGACGGAAGGCACTGATGTGAACGCCCTGGCGAACATGGCGGCGGAGGTTCCCGAGAACCCCCTGGTCCCGCCGATTCCAGAGCTGGTCATCGGCCTGGTCGCCTTCTTCATCGTCTTCGGCATCCTGGCCAAGAAGCTCCTCCCGAACATCAACAAGGTTCTGGAAGAGCGCCGGAAGCAGATCGAAGGCCGCATTGAGGAGGCCGAGGCGACGCAGGCCGAGGCTCAGCAGGTGCTCGCGGACTACCGGGCCCAGCTGGCCGACGCCCGTCACGAGGCCGCGCGTCTGCGCCAGGAGGCGCAGGAGCAGGGCGCGACGCTCATCGCTGAGATGCGCGCCGAGGGCCAGCGGCAGCGTGAGGAGATCATCGCTGCCGGTCACGCCCAGATCGAGGCTGACCGCAAGCAGGCTGCGCTGTCGCTGCGCCAGGACGTGGGCAAGCTCGCCACCGAACTGGCCGGCAAGCTCGTCGGCGAGTCCCTGGAGGACGTCGCCCGGCAGAGCCGGACCATCGACCGCTTCCTCGACGAGGTCGAGTCCAAGGCGGCGTCGGACACGACGAAGGCTGAGGCCGGCCGATGAACGGAGCGAGCCGCGAGGCACTCGCCTCCGCACGCGAGGGATTCAACGCGCTGACGGACGACAGCTCCGTCGACGCGGTGAAGCTCGCCGAGGAGCTTGCTGCCGTCACCGCTCTGCTCGACCGCGAGGTGTCGCTGCGTCGGGTCCTGACCGACCCGGCGCAGGCCGGTGAGGCCCGTGCCGAGCTGGCCGGACGGCTGCTCGGCAGCCGGGTCGGCGGTCCGGCCGCCGACCTGGTGACCGGGATGGTCCGCTCCCGCTGGTCGCGCTCGCGTGACCTGACGGACGCGCTCGAGGAGCTGGCCTACAGCGCCGACCTCGTCGCCGCGCAGCGGGCCGGCCAGCTCGACGACGTCGAGGACGAGCTCTTCCGGTTCGCCCGGATCGTCAGCTCGAACCCCGAGCTGCGCCGGGCACTCACCGACCGGAACGCGACGGTCGCGGCCAAGACGGAGCTGCTGCACTCGCTGCTGGGCGGCCGGGCGAACCCGGTCACCGAGCGCGTGGTGATCCGTCTTGTCGCACAGCCGCGGGGCCGTAGCCTGGAAGCGGGGCTCGATGCCCTCTCCAAGCTGGCGGCGACCCGCCGGGACCGGATGGTCGCGGTGGTCACCTCCGCGGTGCCCCTCAGCGAAGGGCAGCGGCAGCGCCTGGGCGCCTCCCTGGCGCAGCTGTACGGACGGCAGATCCACCTGAACCTCGACGTGGACCCCGAGGTCCTCGGCGGCGTCCAGGTCCGGATCGGCGACGAGGTCATCAACGGGACCATCGCGGACCGCCTCGACGAGGCGACCCGGCGGATGGCCGGCTGACCCAGCCACCAACTCAAGAGCTGCACAACCGGCGGCAGGCGCCGGACCAGCCGGCCGGACCGACAGGTCCGGCTGCGGTCCGGAAGAGGCCCCGGGGACCAGCACAAGCATGACGGCGGCCCGAGTTGGGCCGTAAGCGGAAACCCCCTGGGGGACAGCCCCCCAGACACCCGCAAGTAACTTCGGGCCCAACAAGGAGAGCAGGGAACCCAGATGGCGGAGCTCACGATCCGGCCGGAGGAGATCCGGGACGCGCTGGAGAACTTCGTCCAGGCGTACAAGCCGGACGCGGCCTCGCGCGAGGAGGTCGGCACGGTCAGTGATGCCGGAGACGGCATCGCGCATGTCGAGGGCCTTCCCTCGGCGATGGCGAACGAACTGCTGAAGTTCGAGGACGGCACCCTCGGTCTTGCGCTGAACCTGGAAGAGCGCGAGATCGGTGCGGTCATCCTCGGCGAGTTCAGCGGCATCGAGCAGGGCCAGTCGGTGCAGCGCACCGGTGAGGTGCTCTCGGTCGCCGTGGGCGAGGGCTACCTCGGCCGCGTCGTCGACCCGCTGGGCAACCCGATCGACGGCCTCGGCGAGATCGAGTCCGAGGGCCGCCGCGCCCTGGAGCTGCAGGCTCCGGGCGTCATGGTCCGTAAGTCGGTCCACGAGCCGATGGAGACCGGCTACAAGGCCGTCGACTCGATGGTGCCGATCGGCCGTGGCCAGCGTCAGCTGATCATCGGCGACCGCCAGACCGGCAAGACCGCCCTGGCCGTCGACACGATCATCAACCAGCGCGACAACTGGCGCTCGGGCGACCCGAAGAAGCAGGTCCGCTGCATCTACGTCGCCATCGGCCAGAAGGGCTCCACCGTCGCGTCCGTGCGCGGCGCGCTGGAGGAGGCCGGCGCCCTGGAGTACACCACCATCGTCGCTGCCCCGGCGTCCGACCCGGCGGGCTTCAAGTACCTCGCGCCCTACACCGGCTCGGCCATCGGCCAGCACTGGATGTACCAGGGCAAGCACGTCCTGATCATCTTCGACGACCTTTCGAAGCAGGCCGACGCCTACCGCGCCGTGTCCCTGCTCCTGCGCCGTCCGCCGGGCCGTGAGGCCTACCCGGGCGACGTCTTCTACCTGCACTCGCGTCTGCTGGAGCGCTGCGCCAAGCTCTCCGACGACATGGGCGCCGGCTCGATGACGGGTCTGCCGATCGTCGAGACCAAGGCGAACGACGTGTCGGCGTTCATTCCGACCAACGTCATCTCCATCACCGACGGCCAGTGCTTCCTGGAGTCGGACCTGTTCAACGCCAACCAGCGTCCGGCGCTGAACGTCGGTATCTCCGTCTCCCGCGTCGGCGGCAGCGCCCAGCACAAGGCCATGCGCCAGGTGTCCGGCCGGCTCCGCGTGGACCTCGCCCAGTACCGCGAGCTGGAGGCCTTCGCCGCCTTCGGTTCCGACCTGGACGCGGCCTCCAAGGCGCAGCTGGAGCGCGGTAAGCGCATGACCGAGCTGCTCAAGCAGAGCCAGTACAACCCGTACCCCACCGAGGACCAGGTCGTTTCCATCTGGGCCGGCACCAACGGCAAGATGGACGACGTCCCGGTCGAGGACATCCGCCGCTTCGAGCGGGAGCTCCTCGACCACCTCCACCGGGAGAAGAAGGACCTGCTGACCAGCATCCGCGAGGGCGCCAAGATGTCCGACGACACCATCGGTGCGATCGCCGAGGCCGTCGACGGCTTCAAGCAGCAGTTCGAGACCTCGGACGGCAAGCTGCTCGGCGAGGACGCCCCGGCCGGCACCAGCAAGTGACGACGGAAGGGACCTGATCCATGGGAGCCAAGCTCCGGGTCTACAAGCGTCGCATCCGCTCCGTCACCGCGACCAAGAAGATCACCAGGGCGATGGAGATGATCGCCGCCTCGCGCGTCGTCAAGGCGCAGCGCAAGGTGGCGGCATCGACGCCGTACGCGAGTGAACTGACCCGCGCGGTGACAGCGGTTGCCACGGGCTCGAACACCCAGCACCCGCTGACCACCGAGGCGGAGAACCCGACCCGCGCCGCGCTGCTGCTCGTCACGAGCGACCGCGGCCTGGCCGGCGGCTACTCCGCCAACGTGATCAAGGCCGCGGAGCAGCTCACCGAGCGGCTCAAGGGCGAGGGCAAGGAGGTCGACGTCTACATCGTCGGCCGCAAGGGTGTGTCGTACTACAGCTTCCGCGAGCGCACGATCGTGGAGTCGTGGACCGGCTTCACCGACAGCCCGGCGTACGGGGACGCGAAGGCGATCGCCGCACCGCTGATCGAGGCCGTCCAGAAGGACACCGCCGAGGGCGGCGTGGACGAACTCCACATCGTCTACACCGAGTTCGTCTCGATGATGACGCAGACGGCGCTCGACGACCGGCTGCTGCCGCTCAGCCTGGACAAGGCCGTCGCGGAGTCCGAGGCGTCGGTCAAGGGCGAGATCCTTCCGCTCTTCGACTTCGAGCCGTCGGCCGAGGACGTCCTGGACGCCCTGCTGCCGCGGTACGTCGAGTCGCGGATCTACAACGCGCTTCTGCAGGCCGCCGCCTCCAAGCACGCCGCCACGCGCCGTGCGATGAAGTCGGCGACCGACAACGCAGAAGAGCTCATCAAGTCGCTCTCGCGGCTTGCCAATGAGGCCCGCCAGGCCGAAATCACCCAGGAAATCAGCGAGATCGTCGGTGGCGCGAGCGCACTGGCCGACGCGACCGCGGGGAGTGACTGACAACTATGACCACCACTGTTGAGACGGCCACGGCGACGGGCCGCGTCGCGCGGGTCATCGGCCCGGTCGTCGACGTGGAGTTCCCCGTCGACGCGATGCCGGAGATCTACAACGCGCTGACCGTCGAGGTCTCCGACCCGGCCGACGCCGGCAAGAAGAAGACCCTGACCCTCGAGGTCGCCCAGCACCTGGGCGAGGGCCTGGTCCGCGCGATTTCGATGCAGCCCACCGACGGTCTGGTCCGCCAGGCCTCGGTGACCGACACGGGCAACGGCATCACCGTCCCCGTCGGTGACGTCACCAAGGGCAAGGTGTTCAACACCCTCGGTGAGATCCTCAACAAGCCGGAGTCGGCTTCCGAGGTCACCGAGCGCTGGCCCATCCACCGCAAGGCGCCCGGCTTCGACCAGCTCGAGTCCAAGACCGAGATGTTCGAGACCGGCATCAAGGTCATCGACCTGCTGACCCCGTACGTCAAGGGCGGCAAGATCGGTCTGTTCGGTGGTGCCGGTGTCGGCAAGACCGTTCTGATCCAGGAAATGATCTACCGCGTGGCCAACAACCACGACGGTGTGTCGGTGTTCGCCGGTGTCGGCGAGCGCACCCGTGAGGGCAACGACCTCATCGAGGAAATGACGGACTCCGGCGTCATCGACAAGACCGCGCTGGTCTTCGGTCAGATGGACGAGCCGCCGGGCACCCGTCTGCGCGTCGCCCTGGCCGGTCTGACCATGGCGGAGTACTTCCGCGATGTGCAGAAGCAGGACGTGCTGTTCTTCATCGACAACATCTTCCGGTACACCCAGGCCGGTTCCGAGGTGTCGACCCTGCTCGGCCGGATGCCCTCCGCGGTGGGTTACCAGCCGAACCTGGCCGACGAGATGGGTCTCCTCCAGGAGCGCATCACCTCGACCCGCGGTCACTCGATCACCTCGATGCAGGCGATCTACGTCCCCGCGGACGACCTGACCGACCCGGCGCCGGCGACCACCTTCGCCCACCTGGACGCGACCACCGTTCTGTCGCGCCCGATCTCGGAGAAGGGCATCTACCCGGCGGTGGACCCGCTGGACTCGACGTCCCGGATCCTGGACCCCCGCTACATCTCGCAGGACCACTACGACTGCGCCTCGCGCGTCAAGACGATCCTGCAGAAGTACAAGGACCTCCAGGACATCATCTCGATTCTGGGCATGGACGAGCTCGGCGAGGAGGACCGGCTCACGGTCTACCGCGCCCGGCGTATCGAGCGGTTCCTGTCGCAGAACACCCACGTGGCCAAGCAGTTCACCGGTGTGGACGGCTCGGACGTGCCGCTGGACGAGTCGATCGCGGCCTTCAACGCGATCGCCGACGGCGAGTTCGACCACTACCCGGAGCAGGCCTTCTTCATGTGCGGTGGCCTTGAGGACCTCAAGAACAACGCCAAGGAGCTGGGCGTCTCCTGACCCCGGTAGCGCCCCGGGGGCGGCCCTGGCCGCCCCCGGTGTGTACGACCACTAGTATTTGACCCAACACCTGCCACACCAGGCAGGTGGAGACCCGAGGAGCCATCGTGGCTGAGCTGCACGTCGAGTTGGTCGCCGCGGACCGCAAGGTCTGGTCGGGCAAGGCCAGCCTGGTCGTCGCGCGCACCTCGTCGGGCGACATCGGCGTCATGCCCGGACATCAGCCGCTGCTGGGCGTGCTGCAGTCGGGCCCGGTGACGATTCGTACGACCGGCGAGAGCGGGGACGGCACCGTCGTCGCCGCGGTGCACGGCGGCTTCATCTCGTTCGCCGACAACAAGCTGTCTCTGCTCGCGGAGATCGCGGAACTGTCGGACGAGATCGATGTCCAGCGCGCGGAGCGGGCCCTGGAGCGAGCGAAGTCGGCGGCCGACGCGGTCGCCGAGCGCCGCGCCGATGTCCGGCTGCGTGCGGTGACGGGCGTTCACTGAGCCCCGGCACCGACGAGATCGATCCTCAGCCGCGGGCTGCCCGGAACACTCCGGAGCGGCCCGCGGCTGAGGCAATGCAGGTGCGTTTCCCTACCGCCGGACTCCGTCCGGGGGTACCCCCACCGAGGCGAGGAGGTCGGTCGAGATGGTCCTCGCTCTGCTTGTGAGCGGCGCGGTCGTGCTGGTCCTGGTGCTGCTGGGGCTGTTCGTCTTCGGACTGCGACGGCGGCTCATCCAGCGGTCCGGCGGCACCTTCGACTGCAGCCTGCGCTGGAACGTGCCGGAGAACGAGTCCGGCGGCAAGGGCTGGATCTACGGTGTGGCGCGCTACAACGGCGACCGGATCGAGTGGTTCCGGGTGTTCTCGTACGCGCCCCGGCCACGCCGTCTGCTGGAGCGCTCCGCCATCGAGGTCCTGGAGCGCCGCACCCCGCAGGGCGAGGAGGAGCTGGCGCTGCTCTCCGACTCGATCGTGCTGGCCTGCCGGCACCGCGGCACCCGCCTGGAACTGGCGATGAGCGAGGACGCACTGACCGGCTTCCTCGCCTGGCTGGAGGCGGCCCCGCCGGGGCAGAGGGTGAATGTGGCTTGAGGCCGGGGGCTCTCGAATGCAGTGATCGCGGGCCGGAATGCGGTGAGCGCGGGGGCTCGGGGGTG
>NZ_SDIG01000008.1:0-87481 GCF_004122755.1 Streptomyces sp. TM32 | reverse complement strand
GGGGTGGTGGCCCAGCCGGTCTGGCGTACGCGGGTGCCGGGGGCGGCGCCGGTGACCCGGTGGACGCGGAGTTCGGCGCGGCCGTGGACGAGGGTGGCGGACAGGATCCGGACGCCGGCGAGTTCGGTGCCGTCGGCATGGCGCGGTGTGTGGAGGGAGGAGGCCCGGTCGGGCCCGGTGGCATGCGGGGTGGCGGGGCCGCGGGTGGTGGGACGGCCGTCGAGGAGCAGGGCGAAGTGGTTGTCGGGCAGGGCCGGGTCCTCGGCGGCGGGCGCCGTGGGGCCGGTGCGGGTGGAGTAGGCGAAGCGGGCGTAGTAGGGGTCGGGGGTGCTGCGGACGGAATTGCTGCCGTGGTTGTGGAGGCGGACCAGGCCGTCGGAGGCGGTGGACTGGAGCAGCAGGCCCGTGGGGCCCAACGGCCCGGCGGCGTCGGCGGTTTCGGCGGGGAGCGCCTCCTCGGGAGCGGTCCAGGCGGGACGGTCGGCGGGGAGCAGCAGGCCGAGGAAGCCCTTGGCCGCCCAGTAGGGCGAGGCCGGGCCGGAGTAGCTCTGGAGCATCGGTGCGTACGGGCCGTACCAGCCGAGCGGTAACAGGCCGTCCCGGGTGAGGGCGCCGCGGTCGAGGAAGTGCCGCAGGGTCCCGGAGGCGAGGCGGCGGGTGGCGCCGGGGGTGAGCGGGGTGTGTCCGGTGAGGGCGCCCAGCCACGGGGCGGCCGCGGCGGCGAAGCGGTAGGTGAGGGAGCGGCCGAAGGGCAGCGGTGCCCCGTTGGCGTCGAAGAGGCGGGTGCAGGCGTCCAGTTGGGCGTGCAGGCGGGGGCCGTAGGTGGCCAGGAGGGCCCGGTCGGCGCCGAGATGGGCGTGCAGGACCGGGTAGAAGTGCAGCGCCCAGGCGTTGTAGTGGTCGAAGGCACGGTTGTCGCCGTCCGCATACCAGCCGTCGCCCCGGTACCACTCCTCGATGCGGGTCAGCGCACGGTCGATGGCCGCGCCGGCGCGGTCGGTCTCGATGCCCGCCTCGCGCAGGAAGCCGCCGACGGTGAGGCCGAAGAGCCACCAGTTGTTGTCGACGGGGGACGGGCCCAAGGCGGGCAGCAGCCACTCGACGACGCGGGCGCGGATGCCCTCGTCGAGGGTGTCCCACAGCCGGCGCCGGGTCAGGCGCAGCCCGAGGGCGAGCGAGGCGGCCTCGACACGGGCCTGGCGGACGGCGTCGATACGGGGCCAGGAATCCGGGTCGGCCGAGGTCAGCTCCCGTACGGCGGTGGGCCTGCGGGTGCCCGCGGCGAGGCCTTCGGCGTAACGGGGGAGGTAGCCGTGCGGGTCGCGGCCGTCGGCGCCGGCCACACGGAGCGCCGCGAGCAGGAACGTACGGGCGAAGCCTTCGAGGCCGTCCGAGCGGGGACCGGAGGAGCTGGGGCGGGCTCCGGGGAGGACGATCAGACCGTGGCGCGGGGAGGCATAGCGGGCGGCGGCCCCCAGCAGGCCGTCGGCCGTCGCCTCCCAGTGGGCGCGGGTCCAGCCGGTGTACGGGCTGCGGCGGCGGTCCTCGGGCGGCAGCGCAAATGGCGGGTGACACGGAGGACGCCGACGGCGTACGGCAGCAGGCTCGGGGTGCGGCTCGGACATGGCTCCCCCTGAGGCGGTGGGCGGCGGCCGGGTGACGAAATCCTTCAGTGGTGCCTGACCGCACGTCAATCGGGCATACCGGCCAACGGTTTCCCCGTCTCCTGCGCCCTTCATTCCCCCCACTCCTTCCCCTCGTCACCGGTCCGCTCCCCGCCGTCCGCCCGCCGGCGGTCGCCACCCTCAACCCTGCGGCGACACACTGGAAGAGCCGCTCCCGCCACCGGTGGCGGCAGGTGACGCGCACTGACGGGCGACCGCGAAGGAGCACGTTCCTCACTATGCACCCGACCTCTGACACCGCCGCCGGACCTGTGGAAAAGCCCCCTGCCCGGCCCACGTTGCTGCTTTCGATGGCACCCGGCCTCGCCGGCCGGCTGCTCGATGCCCGGCATCGCACCCGCCTGGTGGCGCTGGCCCGTACCGACCCGCACCTCGTCGCCCACGACCTGGCCGACCCCACCCCCGCGGTCGCCGCCGCCCTCGCCGACGCCGAGGTGCTCCTCACCTGCTGGGGCGTCCCGCCGCTCACCGGCGCCGTCCTGGCCGCGGCGCCCCGGCTGCGCGCCGTCATCCACGCCGCCGGCTCGGTCCGACACCACATCACCGACGCCTGCTGGGAGCGCGGCATCGCCGTCAGCTCGGCCGCCGGCGCCAACGCGCTCCCGGTCGCCGAGTACACGCTCGCCGCGATCCTCTTCGCCAACAAGCGGGTGCTGCACTCCGCCCACCGCTACCGGGACCTGCGCGCACCGCACGACTGGCAGCACGAACTGGCCGGCGCCGGCAACCACCAACGCACCGTCGGCGTCCTCGGCGCCTCCCGTATCGGCCGTCGCGTCATCGAGCTGCTGCGCCCGTTCGACCTGCGGGTTCTGCTGTACGACCCGTACGTGGACGCCACCGAGGCCGCCCGGCTCGGCGTGACATCGGTCCCGCTCGACGAACTCTGCGCCGGCAGCGACCTCGTCACCGTGCACGCCCCGGAGCTGCCCGCCACCCGCCATCTGCTCGGCGCACCCGAACTGGCCCTGATGCCCGACGGCGCCACCCTGATCAACACCGCCCGTGGCTCGCTCGTCGACCCGGCGGCGCTGCTCCCCGAACTGCTCAGCGGCCGCCTGCACGCCGTCCTCGACGTCACCGAACCCGAACTCCCGCCGCCCGACTCGCCGTTGTGGGACCTTCCGAACGTCCTGCTCACCCCACACATCGCCGGTTCGCTGGGCGGCGAGCTGCACCGTATGGCCGACCGTGCGCTGGACGAAGTGGCGCGGTTCGCGGCCGGCCTGCCCTTCGCGGACCCGGTCCTCCCGGCGTTCCAGGACCGCTCGGCCTGACCGCACCAGAGCCGCATTTCTCCCTAAAATTGATGTACTCCACCCATTTCGGGGAGGTGCCATGAAATTCGTACAAATAATCGACTACAAGACCGAGCGGCCTGACGGCATGAATGCACTCATGGACGAGTGGGTCGAGCAGACCAAGGGCAAGCGAACCGCCACCCACAGCCTCGTCGGCAAGGACCGGTCCGACGCGTCCCACTACGTCGAGATCGTCGAGTTCCCTTCGCACGAAGAGGCGGTGAAGAACTCCCACCTGCCGGAGACCGACCGGATCTTCCAGGAGATGGTGGCGCTCTGCGACGGGATGCCGTCGTTCACCGACCTCGACGTCGTCCGGGACGAACAGTTGAATGCCGCAACCGCCCGCCGGGTCTTCGACGAGATCTGCGTCGCGGGCAACCTCGACGTGATCGACGAGGTGTACGCGCCCGACTACCGGGACCACGACGTCATGAAGGAAGAGGAGACCGTTACCGGGTCCGACGTCATGCGCGGTGACGTCACCAGATGGCGCGGTGCCTTCGACTTCGCCTTCCGCCTCGACGACCAGATCGCCCAGGGCGACGATGTCGTCACACGGTGGACCTGGACCGGCACGCACCAGGGCGAATTCATGGGCGTCCAGCCGACCGGAAAGAAATACACCATGACGGGGACCACGACCTTCCGGTTCCGCGACGGAAAGATCCAGGAAGGCTGGTGGCACTACGACGTCGTGGGCCTGATGCGGCAACTGGGGGTGTTCTGACCGGGCCGTCAAGGATCACGCACGAAGGCCCCTGTCCCGCTGCTGACGAGCGGGACAGGGGCCTTTGCGCCGACCGTGCGGCGATGGCTGTGCGTCAGTGCGCGTGACCGTGGCCGTGCCCGGCCTCGGCCGGCTCGTCCTCGGCGGGCTTCTCGACGACCAGGGTCTCGGTCGTCAGCAGCAGCGAGGCGATCGACGCGGCGTTCTCCAGGGCGGAGCGGGTGACCTTGACCGGGTCGATGACGCCGGCCTTGACCAGGTCGCCGTACTCGCCGGTGGCGGCGTTGAAGCCCTGGCCCTTGTCCTGCTCGGCGACCTTGGCGGTGATCACGTAGCCCTCCAGGCCCGCGTTCTCCGCGATCCAGCGCAGCGGCTCGACGACGGCGCGGCGGACGACGGCGACACCGGTGGCCTCGTCGCCCTCCTTGCCGAGGGAGCCCTCCAGCACCTTGGCGGCGTGGACCAGAGCGGAGCCACCACCGGAGACGATGCCCTCCTCGACCGCGGCGCGGGTCGCGGAGATGGCGTCCTCCAGACGGTGCTTCTTCTCCTTGAGCTCGACCTCGGTGGCCGCACCCACGCGGATGACGCAGACGCCACCGGCGAGCTTGGCGAGGCGCTCCTGGAGCTTCTCGCGGTCCCAGTCCGAGTCGGTGGTCTCGATCTCGGCCTTGATCTGGGCGACGCGTCCGGTGACGTCGTCGGCCTTGCCGCCACCGTCGACGATGGTGGTGTCGTCCTTGGTGACGGTCACCCGGCGGGCGGTGCCGAGCACGTCCAGACCGGCCTGGTCGAGCTTGAGGCCGACCTCCTCGGCGATGACGGTCGCACCGGTGAGGGTGGCGATGTCGCCGAGCATGGCCTTGCGGCGGTCACCGAAGCCGGGGGCCTTGACGGCCACGGCGTTGAAGGTGCCACGGATCTTGTTCACGACCAGGGTCGACAGGGCCTCGCCCTCGACGTCCTCGGCGATGATCAGCAGCGGCTTGGAGGCACCGGCCTGGATGACCTTCTCCAGCAGCGGCAGCAGGTCCTGGATCGAGGAGATCTTGCCCTGGTGGATCAGGATGTACGGGTCCTCGAGGACGGCCTCCATACGCTCCTGGTCGGTGACCATGTAGGGCGAGAGGTAGCCCTTGTCGAAGGCCATGCCCTCGGTGAAGTCGAGCTCCAGACCGAAGGTGTTGGACTCCTCGACGGTGATGACACCGTCCTTGCCGACCTTGTCCATCGCCTCGGCGATCAGCTCGCCGACCTGCTTGTCCTGGGCGGACAGGCCGGCCACGGCGGCGATGTCGGACTTGTCGTCGATCGGGCGGGCGGTCGCGAGGAGCTCGTCGGACACGGCCTTGACGGCGGCGTCGATGCCCTTCTTGAGCGCGGCCGGGGAGGCACCCGCGGCGACGTTGCGCAGGCCCTCGCGGACCAGCGCCTGGGCCAGCACGGTGGCGGTGGTGGTGCCGTCACCCGCGATGTCGTTGGTCTTGGTCGCCACCTCCTTGACGAGCTGGGCGCCAAGGTTCTCGTACGGGTCGTCGACCTCGACCTCACGGGCGATGGTGACACCGTCGTTGGTGATCGTCGGGGCGCCGAACTTCTTGTCGATGACGACGTTGCGGCCCTTGGGGCCGATCGTCACCTTGACGGTGTCGGCAAGCTTGTTGACGCCGCGCTCAAGGGCGCGACGGGCGTCCTCGTCGAACTTCAGGATCTTCGCCATGGGTTGCTTCAAGTCCTCTCATTGCGATCCTCGGCCACGCAGTGGGGACCGCTGTCGCTCAAACGAACTGCGCCCCTGCCCCGGGTTGTTTAGACGCGGGAACCAGGGGCGCAGATCACGGCAAAACCGGTGACTTACTTCTCGACGATCGCGAGCACGTCGCGAGCCGAGAGCACGAGGTAGTCCTCGTTGTTGTACTTCACCTCGGTGCCGCCGTACTTGCTGTAGAGCACGACATCGCCGACGTTCACGTCGAGCTCGATGCGCTTGCCGTCCTCGACACGGCCCGGGCCCACGGCCAGGACGACGCCCTCCTGGGGCTTCTCCTTGGCGGTGTCCGGAATGACCAGGCCCGAGGCCGTGGTCTGCTCGGCGTCGAGCGGCTGGACCACAATGCGGTCCTCAAGCGGCTTGATGGCAACCTTGGAGCTGGTGGTCGTCACGATCCGACCTCCCCCTTCGGAGATCTCACGGGGTTAACTGTCTGAGGTGGCGACCAGGTGGATCCGTCGTCGCGGGTGCCGGACCTGCCCGTCGCTGTATGTCTGGCACTCCCCACTGGAGAGTGCCAACGCCGAGACTATGACGCGGTTAGCACTCGGTCAAGCGGAGTGCCAGCGCGGCGGGGGGAGGGTTCCACCGTCCTGGGTTGACCCGCCGTACGGCGGCGCGCCCCGGGGCCACCCCCCGACCCCAACCACGACCCTCCGGGCCGGAATCCGGGCAGGTTTCCAGGCAGGCTTCCGGGCAGGTCTGCGGGACGACCTCCGGACGGTTTCTACTAAATCGGACACACCTTCCCTTCCCTCGCAACCACGTCACGGGCTGCCCCGTCTACCTCTTTGCTGCCGAACCGACGAACCGGGCGCGCGCCCGGACGGCCGGCGGCGTCGACGACCGATGGCGGAGGACTCGCGTGCGTGGACTGACCAGCGTTCCCCGGGCTGCCAGGGAGCGGGAGAGCGATGCCGAACGCACCATGACGTTCGCCGCCCTCGCGCAGGCACCGGACCGCCGGCGGACCGAGGCGTGGCTGCTCGCCGTCGTCGTCCTGATCGCGGACTTCGGCTACGCCTACACCGGTCTGTCGATGACCGGCCGGCTGCCCAGCGGGCTGACCGGCTTCGCCGTCAGCATGTTGTTCGTGGCGCTGGTGCCGCATCTGGTGCTGCGCCGCTTCGCACCCCGCGCCGATCCGCTGATCCTGCCGCTGGCGACGCTGTTGACCGGCATAGGCCTGGTGCTGCTGCACCGCCTGGACGTCACCTACGCGCAAACGCCCCGGCTGAAGATCGCCGAGGCGGCGAGCGGCCAGCTGGTCTGGACGGTGATCGGGGTCGCCGTGTGCATCGGCATCCTGCTGGTGCTGCGCGACCACCGCATTCTGCAGCGCTACATCTATCTGACGATGGTGGTCGCGCTGGTGTTACTGATGGCGCCGGCCTTCTTCGGCGCGGACATGTACGGCGCCAAGCGCTGGATCCTGCTCGGGCCGCTGTCGCTGCAGCCCGGCGAGTTCGTGAAGATCATGATCTCGGTGTTCTTCGCGGGCTATCTCACCGTCAACCGCGACGCCCTGGCGTTGGCCGGGCGGCGGGTGCTGGGCGTCCAGCTGCCCCCGGGGAGGCAGCTCGCGCCGATCTTCACGATCTGGGTGATCAGCCTGCTGGTGCTGGTCTTCGAACGGGACCTGGGCACCTCGTTGATCTTCTTCGGGGTCTTCGTGATCATGCTCTACATGGCGACCGAGCGCACCAGTTGGGTGCTCTGCGGGCTGGCCATGGCCGTGGTCGGGGCCACCGTGGTCGGCTCGACGGAACCGCACGTCAAGGGCCGGATCATGGCCTGGCTGCACCCGATGGACATCTTCCTGCCACAGGCGCAGCGGCCGCCGGGACTGATCTCCGACCAGGCCGCACAGGCGCTGTTCAGCTTCGGCAGCGGCGGAATCTCGGGCAGCGGCCTGGGCCAGGGCCACCCGGAACTGATCGGCTTCGCCGGCAACAGCGACTTCATCCTCACCACGGTGGGCGAGGAGCTGGGCCTGGCCGGGATGATGGCCGTGATCATGCTGTACGTGCTGCTCGCCCAGCGCGGGTTGCGGGTTGCGCTGACCGCGCGCGACCCCTTCGGCAAGCTGCTGGCGGTCGGACTCTCCGGCGCGCTGCTGCTCCAGGTCTTCGTCGTCGCCGGCGGCGTCACCGGGCTGATCCCCCTGACCGGCAAGGCCCTCCCGTTCCTGGCCAAGGGCGGCTCCTCACTGGTCGCGAACTGGGTGATGGTGGCGTTGCTGCTCCGCATCAGCGACCATGCGCAGCGCCGGCGGGAGCCGGCGTAGTTTTCCCACGTTGTCGGCTTTCCCGCCGTGGGGCTTGCTCGCCGTGGCGCCTGCGGCGGGCTGGGTGGGTGTCGGGTGCGGTGACGGACCTCCGGGGCCTGTTATGTGGACTGCTTCGCTTTACGTCCACATAACAGGCCCCTCCGGCCCGTCCCCTCCCGTGAGTGGAGTACGTGACGGTGAGTGGGGGCGGGCCACCGATCACCGCTTTTTCCGTACGACCCATAAGGCGCGCTCGACCAGCCACGTTCACCCCCACCGGCCTTCCCCATCCCCCAACGGGAGGGGACGGGCCGGAGCGGGTGGGTGTCCGGACGTAAAGCGAAGCAGTCCGGACACCCACCCGCGGAGGCCCGTCACCGCACCCGACAGCCCCGCGCAGCGGCACCGCCCGCCGCAGGCGCCACGGCGCGCGCACCGCGAAGCGGGCGACAAACGGCGAACAACCCCCACGGCGGGAAAGCCAAAAACGTGGGGAGAGACAATGAACCCCATGGACGACCTCGACGCTTTCGTCGGCCTGCTCGCGCCGGAGGGGCAGGCCCTGCTTGCCGAGTTGCGGGACCACGACCCCGCCGACGAGTTGGCGGCAGCCACCCGGCTGCGCCGCGACCACCCCGCGCCGCTGGTCTCCGCCGCCCTCGGCCAGGCCCGGCTGCGTCAGCGCGCGGCGGCGAAGTTCGGGGCGGACGCGCAGCTGATGTACTTCACGCCGAACGGCGTCGAGCAGTCCACCCGTACCACCGTCGCCGCCCACCGCGCGGCCCGGTTCGCCGCGCTGGGCGTCCGTACGCTGGCCGATCTGTGCTGCGGCATCGGCGGTGACGCGCTGGCGCTGGCGCGGGCCGGGGTCCGGGTGCTGGCCGTCGACCGCGACCCGCTGGCCTGTGCGGCGGCCCGGGCCAATGCCGAGGTGCTGGGGCTCGCGGAGCTGATCGAGGTGCGCTGTGCGGACGTGACGGAGGTGGACACCGCCGGATACGACGCGGTGTTCGTCGATCCCGCGCGGCGCAGCAAGGCCCCGACAAGAGGGGCGGGGCGCAGCCCCTCGGGCAGGGGTGGTGGCCGGGCGACGGGTGGGCGCATCTTCGACCCGGAGGCGTACTCACCGCCGCTGTCGTGGGCCGTCGAGGCGGCCCGTACGGCGCCGTGCGCGGCGCTGAAGATCGCGCCCGGGGTGCCGCACGACGCCCTTCCCGAGGACGCCGAGACGGAGTGGATCTCGGACGGCGGCGACGTCAAGGAGGCCGTGGTGTGGTTCGGGTCGGCGGCGGAGGGCCGGGGCCCGGTCCCGGGCGGCCGCCGTGCCACTCTGCTGCCGGCCGGTGAATCGCTGCTCGGCGCGGGGTTGCCGGAACCGGCCGCCGCGGGCCCGAACGCCGCCCCGGCCGGCGGCGCTTCGGAAGACCACGCCCCGGTGGGGCCGGTCGGGGACTGGCTGTACGAACCGGACGGCGCGGTGATCCGGGCCCATCTGGTGGCGGACGTCGCCCGGCAGATCGACGGCCGGCTGATCGATCCGACGATCGCGTACATCACCGCGGACCGGCTGACGGCGACGCCGTACGCGACCGCCTACGCGCTCACCGACGTGCTGCCGTTCAACGTCAAGAAGCTCAAGGCCCTGCTGCGGGAGCGCCAGGTCGGGGTCGCGGTGATCAAGAAGCGGGGTTCCGCGGTGGAGCCCGAGGAACTGCGCAGGAAGCTGAAGCTGGGCGGTGGCCGCAACTCCTGCACGATCTTCCTCACCCGCGTCGCCGGCGCCCCCACGATGCTGCTGGGGCACCCGGCCACGGACCCGGTCACGCCAGGTCGGTGAGGTCCTCGGCGTAGATCTGGGAGAGCGGCTGCGGGCCGATGTACTGCTGGCAGGTGCACTGCCCGGCCTCGTACTGCACCGGCCGGTGGTCCTCGTCCCAGACCACCGCCACCTCGACCCGCTCATGGCACTTGCCCCGCTTGTCGTGCTTGGCGAGGTGGTGGGTGCAGCCGCACACCGGCTCCGGCGGTTTGTGGGCGGCAGCCAGCTCCTGCCGCTCCTGGCGCGCGGACTCCAGCCGCTCCATCTTGCGTTCGTGGCGGGTGCGCAGCGCCGTACGGCCGGCGTCCACGACCTTCGCGAATCCGCCCGCCATGAAGAAGATGAAGACCCACCAGAACCAGTCCACGGCCTGCCGCCTCCCCACGTGCGCGCCCAGTGCTGGTTGCCAGGGTAAGACCTCGGGTCACGCGCCGGGCGGGGGGAGGCGACAGCGCGCGAAGAACGACAAACGCCCTCCGCCCGCGGCCGTCGTCAGGAGTAGAGGTTGTGCTTGCTCACCTCGTGGACGTGGTCGTGGCCGTGGTGGTGCCCGGCCGGGGCCGCGGGCGCCTCGCCGGGCACGTGCGGCTCGGTGACCGGCAGCGACGAGTCCGCGGACAGGTCCCAGTCGGAGGCCGCACGGCCGCGGGCCACCATCTCCGCGCCCAGGGCGGCGACCATCGCGCCGTTGTCGGTGCACAGCTTGGGCCGCGGCACCCGCAGCGTGATGCCGGCGTCCTCGCAGCGGCGCTCGGCCATCGCCCGCAGCCGGGAGTTGGCCGCCACCCCGCCGCCGATCATCAGATGCTCCACGCCGTTGTCCTTGCAGGCCCGGACGGCCTTACGGGTCAGCACGTCCACCACGGCCTCCTGGAAGGACGCCGAGACGTCCGCCACCGGCACCTCCTCGCCGGCCGCCCGCTTGGCCTCGATCCAGCGGGCGACGGCCGTCTTGAGCCCGGAGAAGGAGAAGTCGTAGACCGGGTCGCGGGGGCCGGTCAGCCCGCGCGGGAAGCGGATCGCGTCGGGGTCGCCCTCGCGGGCGTAGCGGTCGATGACCGGGCCGCCCGGGAAGCCGAGGTGGAGCACCCGGGCGATCTTGTCGAAGGCCTCGCCGGCCGCGTCGTCGATGGTCGAGCCGAGCGGCCGGACGTCGGAGGTGATGTCGGGGGCGAGGAGGAGGGAGGAGTGGCCACCGGAGACCAGCAGGGCCATCGTCGGCTCGGGCAGCGGGCCGTGCTCCAGCTGGTCGACACAGATGTGCGAGGCGAGGTGGTTGACGCCGTAGAGCGGCTTGCCGAGGGCGTAGGCGTACGCCTTGGCGGCCGAGACGCCGACCAGCAGCGCACCGGCCAGGCCCGGTCCCGCGGTGACCGCGATCCCGTCCAGGTCGGAGGCGGCGACCCCGGCGTCCTTCAGGGCCCGCTGGATGGTGGGGACCATCGCCTCCAGGTGGGCGCGCGAGGCCACCTCCGGCACCACCCCGCCGAAGCGGGCGTGCTCGTCGACGCTGGAGGCGACCGCGTCCGCGAGGAGGGTGTGACCGCGGACGATGCCGACACCGGTCTCGTCGCAGGAGGTCTCGATGCCGAGGACGAGCGGTCCGCCGCGTGAGTCAGCCATGAGTGTCAAGTTCCTTGTACGGGGGGTGCTTCGGAGGAGGTCTGGGTGGTGCGGCGCATCACCAGGGCGTCGACGTTCCCGGGCTGGTAGTAGCCGCGGCGGAAGCCGATCGGCTCGAAGCCGAACCGCTCGTAGAGGCGCTGGGCACGGAGGTTGTCGACCCGTACCTCCAGCAGCACCTCACGGCACTCGAAGTCCGTGGCGGCGCCGAGGAGTTCGGTCAGCAGCCGGGAGCCGAGGCCGGAGCCCCACTGGTCGCGGGCGGTGGCGATGGTCTGGATGTCGCCGGTGCCGTCGATGGCGGCCAGTCCGCCGTAGCCGACCAGCCGGCCGTCCCGCTGGGCGCCCTCATCGGCGCGGCTGCGCGGCGGCACCAGTTCGGCGACGAGATAGCGGCGGGTGGCGTGTGGGCCGCGCGCATGGGCCAGCTCGGACCAGAACATGCCCGGCGACCAGGCGTCCTCGGGGAACAGCTCCCGTTCCAACGCCAGCACCGGCGCAAGATCCCACCAGCGCATCTCGCGCAGCACCAGGTCGCGGTCGCCGGGACCGCCCGGCGGCGGCGCCGGGGGCCGGGGATCGGGCGACGGGCGGACGCTCACCGGGGAGTGACCACCTTGTAGTTGGCCGGGACCTGGGCGTCCGGGCGGCGCAGGTACAGCGGCTGCGGCGGCAGCATCTCCTCGCCCGCCGCCAGCTTCTGTGCGGCCAGCGCGGCCAGCGCGGCGGCGGACTGGTGCTCGGGCCCGTCGCGTCGTACGCCGGTGAAGACGGTGTCGTAGAGCAGCGCACCCGCGCCCACCGCGGGGACCCCGGCCACCTCGTCGGCGATGTCCGCGGGGCGGTCGACGGCGGGCTCGGTCAGCCGGGTCACCGGGCGGGACGTCGCGCCGGGCTCGTAGCGCGCCCAGTAGACCTCCTTGCGGCGGGCGTCGGTGGCCACGACGAAGGGCTCGGTCAGCCCGGAGGCGTGGGCGAGGCCGTCGAGCGTGCACAGGCCGTGGACGGGCACGCCGAGCACCGCCCCGAAGGTGGCGGCGGTCACCAGGCCGACCCGCAGGCCGGTGTACGGCCCGGGGCCCACGCCGGCCACGATGTCGCTGACCGCGTCGAGCTTCCGGCCGGCCTCGGCCAGCACCCGGTCGACGGCGGGCAGCAGCAGTTCACCGTGCCGGCGGGCGTCCACCTGACGGGACTCGGCGAGGACGCCGGATCCGTCGTGGAGCGCGACGGTGACGGCGGGGGTGGCGGTGTCAAGAGCTAGCAGCAGCACGCCTCAAGACTACGGCGCGGCGGACGGTCTCCGTTCCGGTGCTACCGTCGCCCCGGTAGCCAGCAGCAAGCAGCCCGGCGTCAAGGCCCGGGACTCCCCGCCGGCGGCGGGGAGAGGGAGGAAAGGTGGCACAGCGGTGCCCGCTAAGAGCAGCACGATCGTCACCGCGCTGACGGCGGCGGCCCTGGTCGCGGTCGGGGTGCTCGGGTACCAGGCCTCGGCGTCCGCCCCGGACAGCCTCAACGAGGCCCGCAAGGACAGCCACCACGCCTCCAAGGACCAGCGGGACCACAACGACAAGAAGGCCAAGGCCCCGGCTCCCGCCCCGGTCCCCGCGGCCTCCGGCACCGGCCGGCGGATCGTCTACTCGCTCGGCGCCAAGCGGGTCTGGCTGGTCGACGCGAAGGGCACGGCACGGCGTACGTTCGCGGTCACGCCCAGTACGGTCAGCCCCCCGACCGGCAGTTACGCGGTCGGCTCGCGGTCGGTGAGCGTGATGGGCTCGGACGGCATCGCGATCGAGCACGTCGTGCGGTTCGCCGCCGTCAACGGCGTCACGGTCGGCTTCAGCGCCGCCGTGAACGGCTCGCGGCCCGCACCGGACGCGGGCAAGAAGACCGGCGGCATCCGGGAGTCGCGCGAGGACGGCAAGGCGATGTGGGACTTCGCGCTGCACGGCACCAAGGTCGTCGTGGTCTCCTGACCGCGCAGGACCTGCAGCCGCGCGGGGCCCGGACCGC
This sequence comes from Streptomyces sp. TM32, assembly GCF_004122755.1. NCBI lineage: Bacteria > Bacillati > Actinomycetota > Actinomycetes > Kitasatosporales > Streptomycetaceae > Streptomyces > Streptomyces sp. TM32. Next base: position 74,270 of record NZ_SDIG01000008.1, on the reverse strand, counting down.
GCAGGACCTGAACCGCCCGCGGCCCCGGAGCGTCGTGCTGTCGCCCCTACGGGCTACGCCGCGTCCCGGCCGCCGGTGGACGCCGGCCTCGTTCCGGCCCCGGCCTCCTCTTCCCGGTCCTGCTGATCTTCCTGCGCGCGCTGCTCTTCCGGAGCGCCGGGCACCGCGGCCCGGCGGGCCTCCTCGGCGGCGTCGGGGGGCGTGGAGACGGCGCTGGCCGCGGCGCACGCCGCCAGCAGCTCGTTCATGGTCGGCGTCTCGCGCGCCTCGCGCCCGGCCGCCTCGACGGGCCCTTCAGGCGTAGGGAAGGGCTGGTGGGCCGACATGGATGCCTCCCGGGGCTCCTGGGGCAACGCGACAGAAGCTAGGCTGGCTACTTAGGCTGACCTAACTAGGGGTCTCTCCCCATGTCACCACGCCCGGCACCAGGTACGCAACATCTTACCGACGGCTTGTCGGAAACTACGGGCGGGCGACCGGTCGCGACGCCGCTCCACAACGGCGCGACAGTCGGCGGCTCCGCCCCGAGGTCAGCAGGTCTCCAGGGCGGGCAGCCCGGCGTCCACCCAGCGCGCGCCGAAGCCGGTCACCGTCACCTCACGGACGTCGTCCACGTCCTCTTCCGGCGCCCCGGCCGGGCCGTCGCTCCCCACGGCCCGCCCGATGACCACATGCAGCCGGTTCTCGGACAACTCCTCGACCTTGCCCTCGCCCCACTCCACGACCACCACCGACTCCGGCAGCGAGACATCGAGGTCGAGGTCCTCCATCTCGTCCAGGCCGCCGCCGAGCCGGTAGGCGTCGGCATGCACCAGCGCGGGGCCGCCGGTCAGCGAGGGGTGGACCCGGGCGATGACGAAGGTGGGGGAGGTGACCGCGCCGCGCACGCCCAGGCCCTCGCCCAGGCCGCGGGTCAGCGTGGTCTTGCCGGCGCCCAGCTCACCGGTGAGCAGCACCAGGTCGCCGGGGCGCAGCAGCGGGGCCAGCCGACGGCCCAACTCCTGCATCTGGTCAGGGGACTTGACGGTGAGGTGCGCGATCGCGCCGGTGGTGCTCATGCCGCAAATGGTACGGCCCGGACGCGGTGGCGGTCCCGGACCGGGTGACAGGGCGGGCCGCCGGGCGCGTGGATCATGCCTGGTAGGGGACTCGAAGGCCGTGCGGGGCCAGTCCTGGCGAGGGCCCGTCGGCCGTGCGGGGCCGGCCTCCGGCCCACGCCGAGCCAGCCTCCGGCCCACGCCCGAGGCCGGCCGACCCGCCGCTCAGGCGCGGGCGGTCCGGGAGCTGCGGGCCGTCGCGCTCGCCCGTTCCACCAGCGACACCAGATGGTCGTTGACCAGCTCGGGCCGCTCCAGCATCACCAGATGTCCGGCGTCCGGAACACACACCAGCTCCGCGTCGGGCAGCACCTCGGCGATCGTCCGGCTGTGGTCGGCGGGCGTGATCAGATCGCTCTCCCCGGCGAGCACCAGCGCGGGCACCGCGTCGTACGCCACCAGCGCCTCGGTCTTGTCGTGCACCGCGAACGCCGGGAAGAACTCGGCGACCACATCGATCGGGGTCGCCTCGATCAGCCGCTCGCCGAACCGCGCGATGCCCGGGTCCACCTTCTCCGGCGTCCCGAACGAATACCGCTTGATCAGCCCCGCGAAGAGATCGGCGGTGGCCCGCCGCCCGCGCTCGACGATCTCGTGCTGCCAGCCCAGCGCCTTGAGCACGCCCGGCGCGAGCCAGTGGAAGGCCTTCATGCCCATCGACGGCAGCCCGTAGGTGACCTCGCTGAGCCGCCCCGCGGACGTGCCGATCAGGGCCACCCCGACCACCCGCTCCGCGACGAACTCCGGGAACTGGTCGGCCAGCGCCATCACCGTCATGCCGCCCATGGAGTGCCCGACCAGCACGATCGGCCCCTCGGGGACCGCGGCGTCCAGCACCGCCTTCAGGTCCCGGCCCAGCAGATCGATGGTGACCTCTTCGGTGCCGTCGATCTGGCTGTGGCCGCGCGAGGAGCGGCCGTGGCTGCGCTGGTCCCAGTGGACGGTGCGCACCGTGCCGCGCAGCGCGGAGCGCTGGAAGTGCCAGGAGTCCTGGCTGAGGCAGTAGCCGTGGCTGAAGACGACCGTGGGGGCCGCGGAGCGCCGGCCGAGCGCCGCCGTGAGCCGCTTGCGCAGACCGCCCTGGGCCTCCTGCGCGGCCCGGGCCTCCTTGCCACGGACGGGCTTGGCCGACCGGTCGCCCTTGCCGTTCCGGCCGTTCTTGGCCGCCCGGCCCGCCCGGTCGTCCTTCTCCGGCCGGCCCGGCTCCGGGCCCACCTCGTCGACCTCGTAGTACAGCTCGGTGCCGTCCTCGGCGATCGCCGCGCCCGGTGTGCCGCGCAGCGTGCCGTACGGGCCGGCGGCGTCCAGCGCGAGCCGGGCCCGGCGGCGCATCCCGCGGCCGACCGTCATCCGCTCTATCGCCACCCCGGCCGCGGCACCCGCCGCGACCACGCCGATCGCGGCGCCGGCGATACCGGCGTGCCGGCCCGCCCGCGCCCAGTTGCCGGCGGCCTCGGCCGCCGCCTCGACCGCCTGCGCGGCGGCCTCCTGTCCCTCGGTCATGCCGTACCCCCCGTGAGCGTGCGGTCTCCTTCGGTTGCGCTGCGCGTGTCGCTGTCCACATAGACGCGCGGCACCCGCGTTCCGATCCGGGTGACGATCTCGTAGCCGATGGTTCCGGCCACCCGGGCCCAGTCCTCCGCGGTCGGCTCACCGCGGTCGCCGGGGCCGAACAGCACCGCCGGATCGCCCGGCTCGGCGCTGTCGCCGCCCAGGTCGACCACGAACTGGTCCATCGCGATCCGCCCGGCGACCGTGCGCCACTTGCCGGCGACCAGCACCGGGCCACCGTTCGAGGCGTGCCGCGGGACGCCGTCGGCATAGCCGAGCGGGACCAGTGCCAGGGTCGTCTCGCCGGGGGTCGTGTAGTGATGCCCGTACGACACGCCGTGGCCGCCCGGGACGCGCTTGACCGACGCCAGCGCGGCCTCCAGCGTCATCGCCGGCCGCAGCCCCAGCTCCGGCGAGGTGCCGACCTCGGGGCTGGGAGAGATCCCGTAGATGCCGATACCGGTACGGACCAGGTCGAAGTGCGCCTCGGGGAGGGTCAGCAGCGCCGGGGTGTTGGCGAGGTGCCGCACCTCGGGGCGCAGCCCGGCCCGCTCGGCGATCGCCAACCCCTCGTGGAAGGCGGTCAGCTGGGCGGCGATGGAGGGGTGGCCGGGCTCGTCGGCGCAGGCGAAGTGCGACCAGACGCCGGTGATCCGCAGCACGCCCTCGGCCTCGGCGGCGCGGGCCGCGGCGGTCAGTTCCGACCAGTCGGCGGGCATACAGCCGTTGCGGCCGAGACCGGTGTCGATCTTGAGCTGGACGCGGGCGGTCCGGCCGCAGGCCCGCGCCGCCGCGGTCACCTCGCGCAGCGCCCACATGCCGCTCACCGAGACGTCGATGTCCTGCTCGACGGCCGTGCGCCAGGGGCCGCCCGGCGTCCACAGCCAGCACATCAGCCGCCCGGTGTCACCGGCCGCGCGCAGCGCGAACGCCTCCTCGGGCAGCGCCGTGCCCAGCCAGTCCGCACCGGCCTCACGGGCGGCGCGCGCACAGCGCACCGCCCCGTGTCCGTAGCCGTCCGACTTGACCACGGCCATCAGCTCTGCCCGGGGTGCACGGTCCCGCAGGGCACGCACATTCGACCGCACGGCGGCGACGTCGACGGTGGCGCGGGCGCGCTTTGCTGTCTCGTTCATCCCCCTCAGTGTTGCAGGCGACGCCGTGGGGCCCCGGGGGACGGGCGGGGAAACCGTGCTCACACCCCGGGTTTCCGCCCCCAGACGTACACAATGTCGCCCTTCTTCAGTACCTCCCAGACCCTCCGCGCGTCCGTCATGGTGAGGTTGACGCAGCCGTGCGAGCCGGGCCCGGAGAAGATGTCCTCGTAGACGCCGTGCAGCGCCTCCCCGCGGTCGAAGAACTGCGCGTAGGGCATCGCCGTGTGGTACAGGTTCGAGATGTGGTGCCGGTGGCGCAGATAGATCCGGTACATCCCGGTACGGGTCTCCATCGACGGCGCACCGGAGCGGATCGTGACCGGGTCGAAGATCACCCGCCCGTTCTGCTGCACCCACATCAGCTGCCGGTTCAGATCGACGCAGGCCGTACGCTCGGCCCGGTCGGGGCAGTGCCCGGCCCGGTTGGGGTCCTTCTTGGCCCGCATCAGCCGCACCATGGCCCCGGTGACCGGCCCGGCGAAGCCGGTCGCCGGCGCGATGCGGTGCGCCTGTTGGAAGCGCCGGATCGCCCGGCAGTCCCCCAGGCTCTGCCGCCCGTCCACGTCCCGCCGCAGGTAGCGCTCGGCCTGCCGCTGGTAGGGCCCGGTGGACTGGCTGCACGCCGCCGCCCGGAGCCCGTGGGGCACTTCGGACCGCGGTACGTACTCGGTGTGCGACCGCGGCGGCCCGTAGGGGGCGGCCGCCGGTGCCCGGCCGGTGCGGGCCGGCTCCTGCGGGAGGCCGGGTACCAGGTCGGACGCCTCCGCGGACGACGGGACGACGGCCACCGCGGGCGGCCCGACGGCAACGAGCAGCGAGGCGCAGACCAGCAGCGCCGAAAAGGTGCGTTTCATGCCCTCACGCATGCCATGATCGGACGGTCATACCGCCCGCCGCGCACCAGGTTCGCCCTGGTGCCCGCCCCTTTCCCCCGCGGGGCGTAACGCCGTACGCGGCAGCTGTCAGTCCGTCACATCCCGCCAGGCCGCGTCCAGATGGGCGGCCACTTCGGAGGCCAGGATCGGGGCGCCCGCCGGCCCGGCCGCCCGGCGCGCGGCCAGCCCGTGCAGATACGCGCCGACGGATCCCGCGTCCCGGGCCGGCAGCCCCGCGGCGAGCAGCGAGCCCGTCACCCCCGACAGCACGTCCCCGCTCCCGGCCGTCGCCAGCCAGGCGGTCCCGGTGGGGTTGACCCGCACCGGCCCGTCGGCCGCCGCTACCAGCGTCGTCGAGCCCTTGAGCAGCACCGTGGCGCCGAAGCGCCGCGCCAACTCCCGTACGGTCGCCAGCCGTGCCGCCTCGACCTGGCCGCGCCCGCTCCCGAGCAGCGCCGCGGCCTCCCCGGCGTGCGGCGTCAACAGCGTCTCGGCGCGGCGTTCCCGCACCCGCTGTGGCGTCAGGAACCGCAGCCCGTCCGCGTCCACCAGCACCGGCACGTCCGACGCCAGCACGTCGTCCAGCGCGTCCGACTCGTCCCCGATCCCGGGCCCGATCACCCACGACTGCACCCGCCCGGCCTTGTCCGGCGGCCCGGCATGCACCAGCGTCTCCGGGAACCGGGCCAGTACCGCGTCCGCGGCCGGCCCGACGTAGCGCACCGCCCCCGCGCCGCCCCGCAGCGCCCCGGCCACCGCGAGCACCGCCGCCCCCGGATACCGCGCGGACCCGGCGACCACCCCCACCACGCCCCGCCGGTACTTGTCGCTCTCGGCCGCCGGGCGCGGCAGCAGCTCCGCCACGTCCGCGTGCTGCAACGCCTCCATGGCGGCGTCCGCCGGCAGCGTGAGCCCGATGTCCACCAGCCGCAGCGCCCCCGCCCGCTCCCGCGCCGGGTCGGTCAGCAGCCCCGGCTTGTACGCGCCGAAGGTCACCGTGGCGTCGGCCCGCACCGCCTCCCCGCTCACCTCGCCGCTGTCCGCGTCCACCCCGCTCGGCAGATCGACGGCCACCACCGGCGCCGACTCCCATGCCGCCCGCGCCAGTTGCGCCGCCTCGGGCCGCAGCCCGCCGCGCCCCCCGATCCCGACGATCCCGTCCACCACCAGATCGGCCCGGGCGATGTCCCGCAGCGCCGCGTCCGACACCCGGCCCCCGACCGACCGCAGCGCGGCGAGCCCGCCCCGGTGTGCCCGTTCGGGCGACAGCAGCACCGCCACCACCCCGGCCCCCCGCCGCGCCAGCCGGGCACCGGCGTACAGCGCGTCCCCGCCGTTGTCGCCGCTGCCCACGAGCAGCACCACACGGGCGCCGTACACCCGCCCCAGCAACTCCGCGCAGGCCACGGCCAGTCCGGCCGCGGCCCGCTGCATCAGGGCCCCTTCGGGCAGCCGGGCCATGAGCTCCTGCTCGGCGGCCCGCACGGTCTCCACGCTGTAGGCAGTTCGCATACCCACAAGTCTCGCCCCTGGGAGGCGGGGTACGGCGCATTTCCTCTGTGCACGAGAACGGCGCCCGCCCACCGACGAACGGGGGCGGGCGCCACAGCAGGCTCCAGGAGGACGACAGGGCCTACGCCTCGGCGACCACCACGGCGGAGGCGACCCCCGCGTCATGGCTCAGCGACACATGCCAGGACCGGACGCCGAGTTCCGTGGCGCGCGACTCGACCGTCCCGCACACCCGCAGCCGCGGCTGCCCGCTGTCCTCGACACACACCTCGACATCGGTCCAGCGCAGCCCGCCCGGTGCCCCGAGCGCCTTGGCCACCGCCTCCTTGGCGGCGAACCGGGCCGCCAGCGACGCGGTACCGCGGCGTTCCCCGCTCGGCAGCGTCAGCTCCGCGGGGAGGAACAACCGCCGCGCCAGCTCGGGCGTACGGTCCAGCGCCGCCCCGAAGCGGTCGATCTCGGCGACGTCGATCCCGACCCCGACGATCATTCGACGGTCACCGACTTGGCGAGGTTGCGCGGCTGGTCGACCTCGTTGCCGCGGGCGGTGGCCAGCTCACAGGCGAAGACCTGCAACGGCACCGTCGACACCAGCGGCTGCAGCAGCACCGGCGTCCGCGGAATCCGCACGAGGTGATCGGCGTACGGCACGACCGTCTCGTCGCCCTCCTCCGCGATCACGATCGTCCGCGCCCCCCGGGCCCGGATCTCCTGGATGTTCGACACGATCTTGTCGTGCAGCACGGACCGCCCACGCGGCGACGGCACGACCACCACCACCGGCAGGTCCTCCTCGATCAACGCGATCGGCCCGTGCTTGAGCTCACCGGCCGCGAAGCCCTCCGCGTGCATGTACGCGAGTTCCTTGAGCTTCAGCGCGCCCTCCAGCGCCACCGGATAGCCCACGTGCCGGCCGAGGAACAGCACCGTGTTCTTGCCGGCGAGGCTGCGCGCCAGCTCCCGTACCGGCTCCATCGTGCCGAGCACCTGCTCGACCTGGGTGCCGATGGCCGCGAGTTCGCGCACCACGGCCCGGATCTCGTCGCCCCACTTGGTGCCCCGTACCTGCGCGAGGTAGAGCGCCACCAGATAGCAGGCCACCAGCTGGGTCAGGAACGCCTTCGTCGACGCCACCGCCACCTCCGGCCCGGCGTGCGTGTACAGCACCGCGTCCGACTCCCGCGGGATGGTCGACCCGTTGGTGTTGCAGATGGCGAGCACCTTCGCGCCCTGCTCGCGCGCATGCCGCAGCGCCATCAGGGTGTCCATGGTCTCGCCGGACTGGCTGATGGCGATGACCAGCGTGTGCCGGTCCAGGATCGGGTCCCGGTAGCGGAATTCGCTGGCCAGCTCGGTCTCGCAGGGGATCCGCGTCCAGTGCTCGATCGCGTACTTGGCGATCATCCCCGCGTGGTACGCCGTCCCGCACGCCACGATGACGACCTTGTCGACCTCGCGCAGCACCTCCGGCGGGATCCGCACCTCGTCCAGCGACAGCACGCCCGACGCGTCGATCCGCCCCAACAGCGTGTCCGCGACGGCCTTCGGCTGCTCCGCGATCTCCTTCAGCATGAAGTAGTCGTAGCCGCCCTTCTCGGCGGCCGAGGCGTCCCAGTCGACGTGGTACTCCCGCACCTGCGCGGGCACCCCGTCGAAGTCGGTGACCGTCACCGTCTCCCGGCGCAGCTCCACGACCTGGTCCTGGCCCAGCTCGATCGCCTCGCGGGTGTGCGCGATGAACGCCGCCACGTCCGAGGCGAGGAACGCCTCGCCGTCCCCGACCCCCACCACCAGCGGCGAGTTCCGGCGTGCCCCGACCACCACATCCGGCTCATCGGCATGCACGGCGACCAGCGTGAAGGCGCCCTCCAGCCGCCGGCACACCTGCCGCATCGCCTCGGCCAGCTCCCCGCAGGACGAGTAGGCCTCGGCGAGCAGGTGCGCCACGACCTCGGTGTCCGTCTCGGACGCCAACTCGTGCCCACGGTCGGTGAGTTCGGCGCGCAGCCCGGCGAAGTTCTCGATGATGCCGTTGTGCACGACGGAGACCCGGCCGGCGTTGTCCAGATGCGGGTGGGCGTTGGCGTCGGTGGGCGCGCCGTGGGTCGCCCACCGGGTGTGCCCGATGCCCGTCGACCCCGTCGGCAGCGGACGGTCGGCCAGTTCCTTCTCCAGATTGGCGAGTTTGCCGGCCTTCTTGGCGGCCGCCAGCCCGCCGTCGGCCAGCACGGCGACACCCGCCGAGTCGTAGCCGCGGTACTCCAGCCGCTTCAGCCCGGCCAGGACGACGTCAAGGGCGCTCTGCCCGCCCACATATCCCACGATTCCGCACATGGAGGCAGCGTACGCTGCGGGCGCGCACGGCCCGCAGCGGCACGTTGCGGCGGGTCACAGCCGAAGGATCGGACCCGCCCCTCAATACCCCAGAGCTATCCGATCATGCGCCTCGCGCACCGTCTCCAGGAACTCCTCGTCCGCCTCCGCGTCCACGCCGATCCCGCCGGCCGGCTCGTAGCGCTCCAGGAAATCGGCGAGGTCCTCGCCCAGATCCTCGTCCGGCAGCTCCTCCGCCAGCTCGGCGTAGACCCGCGCGGCGAAGCAGTCCGACGCGGCCTTCCTGCCCCTGACGCGGACCGCTCCCGCGGACCTCCCCCACGGCCGCTGTCCCAACAGACCGGCCTTACGCGCTCCCACACGTGCCCCCTTGCATCGTCCACGGCCCTGGGCGGGCGTGTCCCCGCCACCGACCGTACCGGGCAATATCCATTCGGGTACAGACAGCCAGGTGGAGAAGCGCCCAAGCCGACCCTGACAGGTACAACCCCACCCGCGGACGCCAGCGTGGCACCCGGAGGTGAACGGCACATGACGGCTGCGCACAATGGGCGCGTGCCCTCGACGACCGATCCGCAGCAACGACGCCGCGCCGAAAGCTCCCCGTACGTCGATCTGACGCGCGCGCAGTGGAGCGCCCTGCGGGAGAAGACCCCGATGCCCCTGACGGCCGACGAGGTCGAACGGCTGCGGGGGCTCGGCGATGTCATCGACCTCGACGAGGTCCGCGACGTCTATCTCCCGCTGTCCCGGCTCCTCAACCTCTATGTCGGCGCCACCAGCAACCTGCGCGGCGCGCTGAACACCTTCCTCGGCGACGCGGGCGGCGGCCCCCAGACCGGCACCCCCTTCGTCATCGGGGTCGCGGGCAGCGTGGCGGTCGGGAAGTCCACCACCGCCCGGCTGCTGCGGGCGCTGCTGGCCCGATGGCCCGAGCATCCGCGGGTGGAGCTGGTCACCACCGACGGCTTCCTCTTCCCCAATGCCGAGTTGCACCGCCGCGGTCTGATGTCCCGCAAGGGCTTCCCGGAGTCCTACGACCGGCGGGCGCTGACCCGCTTCGTCGCGGACGTGAAGTCCGGCCGGGCCGAGGTCTCCGCGCCCGTCTACTCCCACCTGATCTACGACATCGTGCCCGGCGAGCGGCTGACCGTACGCCGCCCGGACATCCTCATCGTCGAGGGGCTGAACGTCCTGCAGCCGGCGCTGCCCGGCAAGGACGGCCGCACCCGCCTCGGCCTCGCCGACTTCTTCGACTTCTCCGTCTACGTCGACGCCCGCACCGAGGACATCGAGACGTGGTACCTCGGCCGCTTCCGCAAGCTGCGCGAGACCGCCTTCCAGAACCCGTTCTCGTACTTCCGCAAATACACCCAGGTCTCCGAGGACGAGGCCCTCGACTACGCCCGGAAGATGTGGCGGACCATCAACAAGCCCAATCTGCAGCAGAATGTGGCCCCGACCCGCGGCCGCGCGAACCTGGTGCTCCGCAAGGGCCCGGACCACAAGGTGCAGCGGCTGTCGCTGCGCAAGCTCTGAGGAGTACGAACCCGTGCTGCATCTGCGACTGATGATGCCCGCCGACCGTACGGACGAGGTGGTCGAGCTGCTGGAGACGACCGTCGGAACGACCCATCTGGCGGTACTGAGCGGTGCCGCACGTGACCCGCAGGGCGATGTGGTGCTGTGCGACGTGGCGCGGGAGGCCGGGAACGGACTGCTGGCCCGGCTGCGGGCGATGGATCTGGACAAGACCGGCTCGATCGCGATCGAGCACATCGACCTGTCGCTGTCGCTGCGCGCGGACCGGGCGGAGGACGAGGCCCCCGGCGAGGGCGCCGACGCCGTGCTGTGGGAGTCGCTGAGCGATGCGACGCACGAGGAGTCGACTCTCTCCGTCACCTACCTGGCATTCCTGACGCTCGCCACGATGATCGCGGCCTGCGGTGTGGTCCTCGACAACGCGATCCTGATCGTCGGCGCGATGGCCGTGGGGCCGGAGTTCGGCCCGCTGGCCGGCTTCTGCACCGCGCTCGTCCGGCGCGCACCGCGGCTGGCCTGGCGCTCGCTGACGGCGCTGCTCGTCGGATTCGCGGTGGCGATGGCGGTGACCGTCGGCTTCAGTCTGTTCATGGATGCGGTGGGGCTCTTCCACATCACGGCCGTGGAGGCCGCGCGGCCGAACACCAACTTCATCTACCGGCCCGACTGGTTCTCGTTCGTCGTCGCCGTGCTCGCCGGCATTGCCGGGGTGCTCTCGCTGACCTCCGCGAAATCGGGCGCGCTGGTGGGCGTGGCGATCTCCGTGACCACGGTCCCGGCCGCCGCCAATGCTGCGGTCGCCCTCGGCTACGGGGAACTCGGCCAGGCCTGGCACTCCATGGAACAGCTGGTGCTGAACCTGGCGGGCATCGTGATCGCGGGCACGCTGACCCTGGCCACCCAGAAGCTGCTGTGGGCCCGGCACGACTCGGGCCCGGCCCCTCGCAGTTAGCGAAGAGCCGGGCCCGGCACGACAGCCCCTACCCCAGTGCGGACTTGACCGCGTCGGCCAGCCGTCCGGCCACCGCCCGGGCCTGCTCGATGTCGGCCGCCTCCACCATCACGCGGACCAGCGGCTCCGTGCCGGACGGCCGCAGCAGCACCCGCCCGGTCGCGCCCAGTTCCCGCTCCGCCTCGGTGACCGCCGCGGTCAGCTCGGGGGAGGTGGCCACCCGCGCCTTGTCGACGTCGGGGACGTTGATCAGGATCTGCGGCAGCCGCTCCATGACGCCCGCCAGCTCGGCCAGTGGCCGGCCGGTCGCGGCGACCCGGGCGGCCAGCATCAGCCCGGTCAGCGTGCCGTCGCCGGTGGTGGCGTGGTCCAGCACGATGACGTGCCCGGACTGCTCACCGCCCAGCGCGAAGCCGTGCGCCTTCATCTCCTCCAGGACGTACCGGTCGCCGACCGCGGTCTGCACGAGCTCGATGCCCGCGCGCTCCATGGCCAGCTTGAAGCCCAGGTTGGACATGACGGTCGCGACCACGGTGTTCTTGCGCAGCGTCCCGGCCTCGCGCATCCCGAGCGCCAGCACCGCCAGGATCTGGTCCCCGTCGACCTCGTTGCCCTCGCGGTCCACCGCCAGGCAGCGGTCCGCGTCGCCGTCGTGGGCGACACCCAGGTCGGCGCCGTGCTCGACGACGGCCGCGCGCAGCAGCGCGAGGTGGGTGGAGCCACAACCGTCGTTGATGTTCAGCCCGTCGGGCTCGGTGCCGATCGTGATGACCTCGGCGCCGGCCCGGGCGAAGGCCTCCGGCGAGACCCGCGCCGCCGCGCCGTGCGCCCCGTCGATGACGACCTTCAGCCCGTCCAGGCGGTTGGGCAGGACGCCGACGAGATGCGCGACGTAGTTGTCGAAGCCCTCGTCGTAGACGGTGACCCGGCCCACGCCGGCACCGGTCGGCCGCTCCCAGGGCTCACCGGAACTGTGCGCACGGTAGGTCTGCTCGATACGGTCCTCCAGCTCGTCGGCGAGCTTGTGGCCGCCGCGGGCGAAGAACTTGATGCCGTTGTCGGGCATCGGGTTGTGGCTGGCGGAGAGCATCACGCCGAGGTCCGCGCCGAGCGAACCGGTCAGGTACGCGACCGCCGGGGTCGGGAGCACCCCCACCCGCAGCACGTCCACGCCGGCACTGGCCAGGCCCGCGACGACCGCGGCCTCCAGGAACTCCCCGGACGCACGTGGATCACGTCCGACCACCGCCACCGGCCGGTGACCTTCGAAGGTGCCCACTTCGGCGAGCACATGCGCCGCAGCGACCGACAGACCGAGCGCCAGCTCCGCCGTCAGATCCGCATTGGCGACACCGCGCACACCGTCCGTGCCGAAGAGTCGTCCCACTGGTGTCCTCCGAGTAGATGAGCTTGGACCAGAGATTTACGTCCAGGTATACGCGTCCGGTCCCGGATAGCCGAACGCCCCGGCAGCACGGAGGTGCCACCGGGGCGTACGCCAAGGGCTGCATGGAGCAGCGCGCGGTCAGCGCTTGCTGTACTGCGGCGCCTTGCGGGCCTTCTTCAGACCGGCCTTCTTGCGCTCGACCGCACGGTCGTCACGCTTGAGGAACCCGGCCTTCTTCAGCGCGGGGCGGTTGTTGTCGGCGTCCGCCTCGTTCAGCGCACGGGCCACGCCCAGGCGCAGCGCACCGGCCTGGCCGGAGATGCCACCGCCGGCGATGCGGGCGATGACGTCGTAGCGGTTGTCGAGCTCGAGCACCTTGAAGGGCTCGTTGACTTCCTGCTGGTGCACCTTGTTGGGGAAGTAGCCCTCAAGGGTGCGGCCGTTGATCTTCCACTGGCCGGTGCCCGGAACGATCCGGACGCGGGCGATGGCGTTCTTGCGACGGCCCAGGCCGGCCGCCGGCTGCGGGTCGCCGAAGCGGGACGCGAGGGACTCGGAGGTGTACTCCGACTCCACGACCTCGGTCTCGGTGGTGTACTCCTCGACCTCGTCCAGCGGGGTCTCGGGGGTGGTCTCAGCCACGATGCTCCTCAGATTCTCTCTGTCGTCTTAGGGGGTGGCCGGACTTACTGCGCGACCTGGGTGATCTCGAACGGGACCGGCTGCTGCGCAGCGTGCGGGTGCTCGGCGCCCGCGTAGACCTTCAGCTTCGAGAGCATCTGACGGCCGAGGGTGTTCTTGGGGAGCATGCCCTTGATGGCCTTCTCGACGGCCTTCTCGGGGTTCTTGTCGAGCAGCTCGTCGTAGCGGACGGAGCGCAGACCACCCGGGAAGCCGGAGTGCCGGTAGGCCATCTTCTGGGTCCGCTTGTTGCCGGACAGGTGCACCTTGTCGGCGTTGACGATGATGACGAAGTCACCCGTGTCAACGTGCGGCGCGTAGACCGGCTTGTGCTTACCCCGCAGGAGGGACGCGGCCTGGGTGGCCAGGCGGCCCAGGACAACGTCCTGCGCGTCAATGATGTGCCACTGGCGCTGGACATCGCCGGGCTTGGGGCTGAACGTACGCACGTCTTAGCCTTTGCTTGTGAGTTGGGGTCTCCCCTGGTCATTAAGACCTTGGGGAAGGGTCCTGTACTGGTCGCCTCGGCTGATCACACAGCAGGGCGGCTCTACGGGTGACGCAACCCGATCGTCCGCCGCTGGCCATCGGCCGACGGGACCGGCGTAAGGGCCCCTCACGTGAGATAGAGCAAGCCAATACGCATAACGAACTGGCAGAATACCGGGCCGTCCCCAGCGGGGTCAAAACACGCCCCGAACCGGCGTACGGTTCCGGACCGGGACGGGGCGCGGTCACCGTCGGTATCGCCCGCCCTACGGCGGGCACCCGCCGCCCGGTGCCCGCCGGCCGCCCCCGCTACCGCTTCCGCGCCACCCTGCGCTCGTCCCACACGGGCTCGGCGGTCTCCCGCACCAGCCCGTCCGACCCGAACACCAGGAACCGGTCGAAGGCCTTCGCGAACCACCGGTCGTGCGTCACCGCCACCACCGTCCCCTCGTAGGCCTCCAGCCCCTCCTGCAGCGCCTCCGCCGACTCCAGGTCCAGGTTGTCCGTCGGCTCGTCGAGCAGCAGGGCGGTGGTGCCGGCCAGCTCCAGCAGGAGGATCTGGAAGCGGGCCTGCTGGCCGCCGGAGAGCCGCTCGAAAGGCTGCTCGGCCTGCTTCTCCAGCTCGTAGCGGCGCAGCGCCGACATGGCCTGGCCCTTGTCCCGGGCGTGCTCGGTCCACAGGATGTCGAGCAGGGTGCGGCCCAGCAGCTCGGGGTGGGCATGCGTCTGCGCGAAGTGACCGGGCACCACGCGGGCGCCCAGTTTCCAGCTGCCCGTGTGGGCCACCGGGCTCTCCGTGTCCCCGGCCAGCAGCCGCAGGAAGTGCGACTTGCCGGAGCCGTTGGAGCCGAGGACCGCGACCCGCTCGCCGTAGAAGATCTCCAGGGAGAACGGCTTCATCAGGCCGGTCAGCTCCAGGTCCGCGCAGGTCACCGCCCGTACACCGGTCCGCCCGCCGCGCAGCCGCATCGTGATGTCCTGCTCCCGCGGCGGCTCCGGCGGCGGCCCGGCCTCCTCGAACTTCCGCAGCCGGGTCTGTGCCGCCGCATAGCGCGAGGCCAGCTCGTGGCTGACCGAGGCCGCCTGCCGCAGCGAGACCACCAGCTTCTTCAGCTGCGCATGCTTCTCGTCCCAGCGCCGCCGCAGCTCCTCGAAGCGGGCGAAGCGCTCCTTGCGCGCCTCGTGGTACGTGGCGAAGCCCCCGCCGTGCACCCAGACGTCGGAGCCCGCCGGCCCCGGCTCGACGCTGACGATCTTCTCCGCGGCGCGGGCCAGCAGCTCCCGGTCGTGGGAGACGAACAACACGGTCTTGCGGGTGGTGCGCAGCTGCTCCTCCAGCCAGCGCTTGCCGGGGACGTCCAGATAGTTGTCCGGCTCGTCCAGCAGCAGCACCTCGTCGGTGCCGCGCAGCAGCGACTCCAGCACCAGCCGCTTCTGCTCGCCCCCGGACAGCGTGCGCACCTGCCGCCACTGCGCCTTCTCGTACGGCATCCCCAGGGCCGCCATGGTGCACATGTCCCAGACCGTCTCGGCCTCGTAGCCGCGCGCCTCGGCCCAGTCGCTGAGCGCCTGGGCATAGGCCATCTGCGCGGCCTCGTCGTCGCCCTCGGCGCTCATCATCGCCAGCTCGGCGGCGTCCACCGCCGCGGCTGCCTGCCTGATCCGCGGCTGCGCCACCGAAACCAGCAGGTCACGCACCGTACGGTCATCGCGTACGGAGCCCACGAACTGCGGCATCACGCCCAGCCCGCCGCTGACCGTGACCGCCCCGCCGTGCGGCTGCAACTCCCCCGCGATCAGCCGCAGCAGCGTCGTCTTCCCCGCGCCGTTGGCTCCCACCAGTGCGACCGACGCGCCCTCCCCCACGCGGAAGGACACATCTCCCAGCAGGACCCTCCCGTCCGGCAGGTAGTACTCCAGATGCCCGGCCTCAAGATGTCCCATGAGCGGGATTGTCACCGGTCGTTCCGCGTTCCACCAACCCCATTAGGATGCGCGGCATGAGCTTTGGGCAGGGGGGGCCGTTCGACGGCCCCGGGGGTTCTTCGTCGTCCACTCCGGACTGGGGTGCACTCGCCGAGGAGAGCGAGGCACAGGCCCGCCGCAAACGCCGGCTGTGGATCGGCGGCGGCGCACTGGCGACCCTCGCGGTGGCCGGCATCGTCACCGCCGCCGTCATGGCCGGGAGCGGCGGTTCCCCGGGCGGCGGCGCGTCGGCGTCGCCCACGGCGTCCGACCAGGCCGCGGCGCCGGACGACAAGCCGTCCTTCCCCGACGTGTCGGTGCCGCCCCCGCCGAACCCGCAGGACTACATCTCCGATCCGAAGAAGGACACCGCGCCGCTCACCCCGGCCACCCTCTTCCCGCAGAAGAGCATGGTCGTCGGCGAGCACACCTACCCGCGCACCAGCACCGCCAGCACCAAGGACTGCACCGCCGCCGCCCAGGGCGCGCTGGTCTCCTCGCTGTCCCACAACGGCTGCAAGCAGCTGCTGCGCGCCACGTACTCCAAGGGCGGCGTCGCGGTCACCCTCGGCGTCGCGGTCTTCGACTCGCCCGCCAGGGCCGCCAAGGTCATGAACGAGGGCAAGCCCAACCTGATGCCGCTGCCCGGCAACGGCGTCCCCTCGGACTTCTGCCAGGGCACCAAGTGCCGGATGGCGACCAATGCCACCGGCCGGTACGCCTACTTCACCATCGCCGGCTACCTCAACGGCAAGGACGTCACCGGCACCGAGACCAAGGCCCAGCAGATCGCCCGGGACGGCGGGGCCTACGCCTTCACGCAGATCACCCAGCGCGGCAAGGACCAGGCCGCGAAGGCCGCCGAGCGGCAGCTGAAGGAAGCCCAGCGGAAGGCCGGCCGGTCCTGACCCCGGCCGGCGGGCCCGGCGGCGCCACCGCCGGGCCCGGCCACCCGCCGCCTCAGCAGCAGCCGGCCCCCGGCAGCGTCCGCTTGTTCCGCGCCTCCTGGTTGCGCGCCCTCAGCAGCTCATCGGCCGGATAGCCGACCTCCTCCAGCGTCAGCCCGTGCGGCCGCACGACATGCACCGCGGAGTCCCGCACCCCCGCCGCCAGCACCTTGCCCGGCCAGTCCGTCGGCCGGTGCCCGTCCCCCACGAACAGCAGCGCGCCGATCAGCGAACGCACCATGTTGTGGCAGAAGGCGTCCGCCCGCACGGTCGCCGTGATGATCCCGTCCGTGCCCCGTTCGAGGCTCAGGGCCTGGAGCGTACGGATGGTCGTGGCGCCCTCCCGCTTCTTGCAGTACGCCGCGAAGTCGTGCTCCCCGAGCAGCGGGCGGGCCGCCTCGTTCATGGCGTCCACGTCGAGCGGCCAGTCGTGCCACAGCACATGGCTGCGCAGCAGCGGGTCGACGCCGCCCGGGTTGTCGGTGACCCGGTACGCGTAGCGCCGCCAGACGGCGGAGAAACGGGCGTTGAAGCCGCTGGGCGCCTCCCTGACGGCCCACACCCGTACGTCCTTGGGCAGGCGCCCGGCGAGCCGCTTGAGCAGCTTCCCGCTCTGCTCGGCCCAGATCTCCCGGGGCAGGTCCACATGCGCCACCTGCCCCCGCGCGTGCACCCCCGCGTCCGTCCGTCCGGCCACGGTCAGCTCGTAGGTCTCCCGCGAACGGGTGACCGTACGCAGCGCGTCCTCGATCTCCCCCTGCACCGTCCGCCGCCCGCCGGCCTGCTTGGCCCAGCCCGAGAATTCCTTGCCGTCATAGGAAAGGTCCAGCCGCACCCGGACGTAGCCGGGCTCCACCTCGTCACTCACGCGATCAATCCTCTCAGGCTCCCGGCAACGCGAAGCGGGCCCGCCCCCGAAGGGACGGGCCCGCTCACAGCCAGGCAGCGCCTCAGGCGTCCTTGCTCTCCTCGGCCGGAGCCTCGGTGGCCGCCGCGGCGGCCTCGGCGTCCTTGGCCGCACGCTTGGTCGCGGCCTCGGCCTCACCGGTGGCCTGCTGGGCCACGGTCAGCGCCTCCACCAGCTCGATGACGGCCATGGGCGCGTTGTCGCCACGGCGGTTACCGATCTTGGTGATACGGGTGTAGCCACCCGGGCGGTTCTCGAACCGCGGCGCGATCTCGGTGAACAGCGTGTGGACGACGCTCTTGTCCGAGATCAGCTGCATGACCTGGCGGCGGTTGTGCAGGTCCGCCTTCTTCGCCTTGGTCACCAGGCGCTCCGCGTACGGACGCAGACGACGGGCCTTGGCCTCGGTCGTCGTGATGCGACCGTGCTCGAAGAGAGCGGTGGCGAGGTTGCGCAGCATCAGACGCTCGTGCGCAGCGCTGCCGCCCAGACGGGCACCCTTGGTGGGCTTCGGCATTTCTTTCTCCTTGGTATCTGCCCCGGCCGTATCAGGTACCGAGGTCAGGACCCGGTGAGCGGTTGCTCACCGGCAACAACCAGCGCCCCGTGAGGGGCGCGGGGCTGCGAAGACCTTGCTGCTCCGCAGCGTGGGCGCGACCGGCCACAGCGGTCGCGCAGCCACAATCCGGCAGTCTCGACCGAGCTCTCAGTACTGCTCGGTCTCGACGAAGCCCGCATCCGCGTCGTCGTCCGCGCCGAAGGCGTCCGCCGCAGCCGTCGGGTCGAACCCGGGCGGGCTGTCCTTGAGGGCCAGGCCCATGCCGGCCAGCTTCGCCTTGACCTCGTCGATCGACTTCGCACCGAAGTTGCGGATGTCGAGCAGGTCGGCCTCGGAGCGCGCCACGAGCTCACCCACGGAGTGGATGCCCTCACGCTTGAGGCAGTTGTACGAGCGGACCGTGAGCTCCAGCTCCTCGATCGGCAGCGCCAGGTCGGCAGCGAGGGCGGCGTCCGTGGGGGACGGGCCCATGTCGATGCCCTCGGCGTCGATGTTGAGCTCACGCGCCAGACCGAACAGCTCGACCAGGGTCTTACCGGCCGACGCCATGGCGTCACGCGGGCGCATGGCCTGCTTGGTCTCGACGTCGACGATCAGCTTGTCGAAGTCGGTGCGCTGCTCGACACGGGTCGCCTCGACCTTGTAGGTGACCTTGAGCACCGGCGAGTAGATGGAGTCGACCGGGATACGGCCGATCTCCTGGCCCACCTGCTTGTTCTGGACGGCGGAGACGTAGCCGCGACCGCGCTCGACGGTCAGCTCCATCTCCAGCTTGCCCTTGCCGTTGAGAGTGGCGAGGACCAGGTCGGGGTTGTGCACCTCGACCCCGGCCGGCGGCGCGATGTCCGCGGCGGTGACCAGACCCGGGCCCTGCTTGCGCAGGTACATCACGACGGGCTCGTCGTGCTCCGAGGAGACGACCAGCTGCTTGATGTTCAGGATCAGGTCGGTGACGTCCTCCTTGACGCCCGGCACGGTGGTGAACTCGTGCAGGACACCGTCGATCCGGATGCTGGTCACCGCAGCACCGGGGATCGAGGAGAGGAGGGTACGACGCAGGGAGTTACCGAGGGTGTAGCCGAAGCCCGGCTCCAGCGGCTCGATCACGAACCGGGAGCGGTATTCGTCGACGACCTCTTCGGTCAACGAGGGACGCTGAGCAATCAGCATGGTGTTCGATCCTTCAGTCGTGGACGCCCGCTATTTGACGCCCGCTGTACTGACAAGGGTACGGGCGGCACGGCGCAAAACGCTCCGTACCGCCCCCACCGGTCAGCTCTTACTTGGAGTAGAGCTCAACGATCAGCTGCTCCTGCACCTGGGTGTCGATCACCTGGCGCTCGGGCATGCTGTGCACGAGGATCCGCAGGTTCGACGGAATCGCTTCCAGCCAGGCCGGAACCGTCTTCTCGCCGGCCTCGGCCTTGGCCACCTCGAAGGGGGTCAGGTTCCGAGAGCCCTCGCGGACCTCGACGATGTCGTTCACGGACACACGAGCCGACGGGATGTCGGTCTTGCGGCCGTTCACGTTGATGTGTCCGTGACGGACCAGCTGACGGGCGTGGTCGCGGGACTTGGCAAAGCCGGCCCGGTAGACCACGTTGTCGAGGCGGGTCTCAAGGATGCGCAGAAGGTTCTCACCGGTCTTGCCGGTCTTCTGGTTCGCTTCCTTGTAGTAGTTCACGAACTGCTTCTCAAGGACACCGTAGATACGGCTGCACTTCTGCTTCTCACGAAGCTGGAGCAGGTACTCGCTGTCCTTGGTGCGCCCGCGACCGTGCTCACCCGGGGGGTAAGGACGGATCTCGATCGGGCACTTCGCGCTCTCGCACTTGCTCCCCTTGAGGAAGAGCTTCTGCTTCTCCCGACGGCAACGCTTGCAGTCGGCCCCGGTGTAACGCGCCATTGTCTAGTTGTCTCCTACTTCAGGGTGGTCAGACGCGGCGACGCTTGGGCGGGCGGCATCCGTTGTGCGGGGTGGGGGTGACGTCCTGGATCGAACCGACCTCGAGGCCGGTGGCCTGGAGCGAGCGGATCGCGGTCTCACGGCCGGAGCCGGGACCCTTGACGAAGACGTCGACCTTGCGCATGCCGTGCTCCTGCGCGCGGCGGGCGGCCGACTCGGCGGCCATCTGCGCGGCGAAGGGGGTGGACTTGCGCGAGCCCTTGAAGCCGACGTGGCCGGCCGAGGCCCAAGAGATCACGTTGCCCGTGGGGTCCGTGATCGAGACGATCGTGTTGTTGAACGTGCTCTTGATGTGAGCGTGCCCGTGGGCGACGTTCTTCTTCTCCTTGCGGCGCACCTTCTTGGCGCCGGCCGTACGGCCCTTCGGAGGCATTCATTACTCCCGTGGAGGTGGTCGGTCCTACAGCGAAGACCGCTGGTGAGCGTCCTGCTGAGGACTACTTCTTGCCCGGCTTCTTCTTGCCGGCGATCGCGCGACGCGGGCCCTTGCGGGTACGGGCGTTCGTGCTGGTGCGCTGACCGTGCACCGGCAGACCGCGGCGGTGACGCAGACCCTGGTAGCAGCCGATCTCGACCTTGCGGCGGATGTCGGCCTGGATCTCGCGACGGAGGTCACCCTCGGTCTTGAGGTTGTTGTCCACGTACTCGCGGATCTTGACGAGGTCTTCCTCGGCCAGGTCGCGAACACGGGTGTCCGGGTTCACGCCGGTGGCGGCGAGAGTCTGCTGAGACAGCGTCCGCCCGATACCGAAGACGTAGGTGAGGGCGACCTCCACGCGCTTTTCGCGCGGGAGATCAACGCCTGCGAGGCGTGCCATTGATGTGGCTCCTGATGGCTATTCGGAGGTCTTCCGCAGCACCGTTCCCGTAAGACTCTGCAGAATTACGAGCCGGGTCCCCGGCCTCCGAGCCGGGGGTGTCGTCCCACGCGAGAAGTGCGGGGGTCGGGTGACTGCGTATGTACGTGTGTGCTTGCGTCGCGCGAACTGCGAAATGCAGGTGGTCGGCGTGCGTCAGCCCTGGCGCTGCTTGTGGCGCAGGTTGTCGCAGATGACCATGACCCGGCCGTGGCGGCGGATCACCTTGCACTTGTCGCAGATCTTCTTGACGCTCGGCTTGACCTTCATGGGATGTGAGGTTCTCCGGGTCAGTGCCGTCACCCCACGGGAGCGGGGCGCCGACAAGATCTACTTGTAGCGGTAGACGATCCGGCCACGCGTCAGGTCGTAGGGAGAGAGCTCCACGACGACCCGGTCATCCGGGAGGATGCGGATGTAGTGCATCCGCATCTTGCCGCTGATGTGCGCGAGGACCTTGTGACCGTTCTGGAGCTCCACCTTGAACATGGCGTTCGGGAGGGACTCGATCACGGTGCCCTCGATCTCGATGGCACCTTGCTTCTTGGCCACGCTTCGCCCTTCGAATCGGCTACCTTGATCGACTCCCTTTCAACCGTGATCCCTGTAGACAGGCATACGGATGCACGAGAGCCGACGCGTCAGTCTACGTCAGCGCCTACGAAAAGACGAATCCAGAAGTATTGCCCACGGCACGTGATCCTTACGCGCCAAGGGCGCGGCGCACTCCGGGCCGCGGCGCACACGAGGGGGCCGCGCCCGCTCCTTACGCCCCAGCGGAGGGGTCGGGCGCCGCCGTGATCCCCAGCTCGGCCAGCTTGGCCTTGCCACCGTCCGGCGCGGTGAGCACCAGCGGGCCGTCCTCGGTCAGCGCGACCGAGTGCTCCCAGTGCGAGGACCAGCTGCCGTCGTTCGACTTGACCGTCCAGTCGTCGTCGAGGACGTGGGTCTTGGCCGTGCCGAGATTGACCATCGGCTCGATCGCGATGCAGAAGCCGGGCACCAGCTTGGGGCCGCGGCCGCGCTTGCGGTCGACGTAGTTCAGCAGATGCGGGTCCATGTGCATCTGCGAGCCGATGCCGTGGCCGCCGTAGTCCTCGACGATGCCGTACTTGCCGCTGGCGGGACGGGGCTGGCGGCGGATGTAGCCCTCGATGGCCTTGGAGATGTCGACCAGCCGGTTACCCTTCGCGACCGCGGCGATACCGGCCCACATGGACTCCTCGGTGACCCGGCTCAGCTCGACCAGCTCCGCCGAGTGACCGGAGCCGACGAAGGCGGTGTACGCGGCGTCGCCGTGCCAGCCGTCGATGATCGCGCCGCAGTCGATGGAGATGATGTCGCCGTCCCGCAGCACCGTCTCGGCGTCGGGGATGCCGTGGACCACGACGTCGTTCACCGAGGTGCAGATCGTCGCGGGGAAGCCGCCGTAACCGAGGAAGTTCGACTTCGCTCCGTGGTCGGCGAGCACCTTGCGGGCCGCGTCGTCCAGGTCCTTGGTCGTGGCGCCCGGCACCGCGACCTCCCGGGTCGCCGCGTGGATGGCGGCGACCACCAGCCCCGCCTCGCGCATCTTCGCGATCTGCTCGGGGGTCTTGATCTCCACCATTACGGCCTTCCTTTGCGGCTGGTCCGCCGCCGCTCCCGCGGAGGTGGCCGACCGCCGCTGTGTCTCACTCGATGGTCGCTGCCTACGGTAACCGGTCCGGAGCCGGGCGGCCCCACCCCGGATACACCGCGGCCGCGGTACCCCGTAAGGGCACCGCGGCCGTGCGGCCTGCTGCTTATGCGCCGCGCTGGAGGGCATCCATCGAGCGCTTGGTGACCTCTTCGACCTTTCCGAGGGCCGGGATCGTGACGACCAGATCCTGGTCCTTGTAGTAGTCGATGATCGGCTCGGTCTCCGTGTGGTAGACCTCCAGCCGCTTGCGGACGGTCTCCTCGCGGTCGTCGTCCCGCTGGTACAGCTCGCCACCGCAGACGTCACAGACGCCCTCGGCCTTGGGCTTGTTGTACTCGGCGTGGAAGACGTGGCTGGAGTCCTTGCGGCAGATGCGCCGACCGGCGATCCGCTTGACGACCTCGTCCTCGGGGACCTCCAGGTCCAAAACGGCGTCCAGCGTGAGGCCGTTGTTCTTGAGGTACTCGTCCAGCGCCTCGGCCTGGCCGAGGTTCCGCGGGAAGCCGTCCAGGAGGAAACCCCCGGCGGCGTCGGCCTGTTCCATACGGGCTTCGGCCATCCCGATGGTCACCGAGTCGGGGACCAGATTGCCGGCGTCCATGTACGACTTCGCCTCGACACCCAGGGGCGTGCCCTGGCTGATGTTGGCACGGAACAGGTCCCCCGTGGAGATGTGCGGGATCGCGAGGTTCTTGGCAAGGTACGCAGCCTGCGTACCCTTGCCGGCCCCCGGGGGTCCGACGAGGACGATTCGCATCAGCGGAGGAACCCTTCGTAGTTGCGCTGCTGAAGCTGGCTCTCGATCTGCTTCACGGTCTCCAGGCCCACACCCACGATGATGAGGATGCTCGTCCCGCCGAACGGGAAGTTCTGGTTCGCGTTGAAAAGCACCAACGCCACTGTTGGTACGAGCGCGATCAGCCCCAGGTACAGCGAGCCCGGCCACGTGATCCGGTTGAGCACGTAGCTGAGGTACTCGGCCGTCGGGCGACCAGCCCGGATACCCGGGATGAAGCCACCATACTTCTTCATGTTGTCGGCAACTTCTTCGGGGTTGAAGCTGATGGCGACGTAGAAGAACGCGAAGAACACGATCAGCAGGAAGTACGTAACGATGTAAACCGGGTGGTTTCCCTTGG
The DNA here is from genome assembly GCF_004122755.1 of Streptomyces sp. TM32. Taxonomy (NCBI): domain Bacteria; kingdom Bacillati; phylum Actinomycetota; class Actinomycetes; order Kitasatosporales; family Streptomycetaceae; genus Streptomyces; species Streptomyces sp. TM32. The sequence goes on along the minus strand of NZ_SDIG01000008.1, from coordinate 50,672 downwards.
TGAAGTTGGTGGCGATCCACGTCGCCCATGCCGCCTTCGACCCGCTGAACTGTGCAACGAGGGCTGGAATGTAGAGCAGCGATGACGCGAAGATGACGGGAATCACACCCGCCTGGTTCACCTTGAGCGGGATGTACGTGGACGTACCGCCGTAGGACCGACGGCCGATCATCCGCTTCGCGTACTGCACGGGAATGCGCCGCTGAGCCTGCTCGACGAAGACCACCAGGGCGACCATCGCCAGACCGACCGCGATCACCGCGAAGAACTCGATCCAGCCGTCGGCCAGCTTGCCGGTGAGCTTGATCTGCCACAGGGCGCCCGGGAAGCCGGCGGCGATCGAGATGAACATCAGGATCGACATGCCGTTGCCGATACCGCGGTCGGTGACGAGCTCACCGAGCCACATGATCAGGCCGGTGCCGGCGGTCATCGTGATGACCATGGTGATGGTGGTGAAGATCGAGTCGCTGGGCACGATCTCACTGGCGACCGGGCAGCTCTGGAAGAGCGCACCGCTGCGGGCGGTGGCCACCAGGCCGGTGCCCTGCAGGATGGCGAGCGCCACGGTCAGATAGCGGGTGTACTGGGTGATCTTCGCCTGGCCGGACTGCCCCTCTTTCTTGAGGGCTTCCAGCCGCGGAATCACCACGGTCAGCAGCTGGAGGATGATGCTCGCCGTGATGTACGGCATGATCCCCAGCGCGAAGATCGTGATCTGCAGCAGCGCACCACCGCTGAACATGTTCACCAGGGCGAACAATCCGCTGTTGCCGCCGGCCTGCTTCATGCAGGTCTCGACGTTCGCGTAGTTCACCCCGGGGACCGGGACATGGGCGCCGATCCGGTAGAGCACGATGATGCCCAACGTGAACAGCAGCTTCTTGCGCAGGTCGGGCGTCTTGAACGCTCGGGCGAACGCGGTGAGCACGGTGCCTCCTGCGCCTCCCGCCTCGAATGCGAGAGGTGACGGTCTTGAGGATCGACGAATAGTGAGCGGCCGAGCCACGCGGACACGGCCCACGCGGCGGGGACCGGGGCCCGGGGCCCCGGAAAAAACGGTCCATGCCACCTTACCGGCGACGGAACCCCCGTGGAACGACCAACCGGGGATGCCCCATTCGCTGGGCATCCCCGGTCAGTTGAAGCAACGAACTCAGATGAGCTCGGTGACGGTGCCGCCGGCAGCGGCGATCTTCTCCTTGGCGGAGCCGGAAACGGCGTCAACCGAAACCTGCAGCGCCACGGAGACCTCGCCCTGGCCCAGGACCTTGACGAGCTCGTTCTTGCGCACCGCGCCCTTGGCGACCAGGTCGGCCACCGTGACCTCGCCACCCTGCGGGTAGAGCTCGGCCAGCTTGGCCAGGTTCACGACCTGGAACTGCTTGTGAGCGGGGTTCTTGAAGCCCTTCAGCTTCGGGAGGCGCATGTGGAGGGGCATCTGCCCACCCTCGAAGCGCTCCGGAACCTGGTAACGGGCCTTCGTGCCCTTGGTACCACGACCAGCGGTCTTACCCTTGGACGCCTCACCACGACCGACACGGGTCTTGGCGGTCTTGGCGCCCGGGGCGGGCCGGAGGTTGTGGACCTTCAGCGGGTTGTTCTCCGCCATGTCAGTCGACCTCCTCAACCGTCACGAGGTGGCGGACGGTGTGCACCATGCCGCGGAACTCGGGGCGGTCCTCCTTGACAACCACGTCGTTGAGCCGCTTGAGGCCCAGCGAACGGAGGGTGTCGCGGTGGTTCTGCTTGCTACCGATGTAGGACTTCGTCTGCGTGATCTTGAGGTGCGCCATTACGCGGTCACCCCAGCACGCGCCCGCAGCAGAGCGGCGGGAGCAACGTCCTCCAGCGGCAGGCCACGACGGGCCGCGATCTCCTCGGGGCGCTGCAGGCCCTGAAGCGCGGTCACCGTGGCGTGCACGATGTTGATCGGGTTCGACGAGCCGAGCGACTTGCTCAGCACGTCGTGGATGCCCGCGCACTCCAGAACGGCACGCACGGGGCCACCGGCGATCACACCGGTACCGGGGGAAGCCGGCTTGAGCAGGACGACGCCCGCAGCCTTCTCGCCCTGGATGGGGTGCGGGATGGTGCCCTGGATACGGGGGACCTTGAAGAAGTTCTTCTTGGCCTCTTCCACGCCCTTGGCGATGGCAGCCGGAACTTCCTTGGCCTTGCCGTAACCGACACCTACGGTGCCGTCACCGTCGCCCACCACGACCAGCGCGGTGAAGCTGAAGCGACGACCACCCTTGACAACCTTGGCGACGCGGTTGATCGCGACAACGCGCTCAACGTACGCGGTCTTCTCGGCGGCAGCGCCACCGTCGCGACCCTTCCGGTCCCGCCGCTCGCCGCCACCGGCACCGCTCCCGCGGCGCTGGGGTCCAGCCATTGGATTTACCTCTCTCTGTTACGTCCGCTAGCTCCGGAACCGGGGCTTAGAACTTCAGCCCGGCTTCGCGGGCGGCGTCGGCCAGAGCGGCAATCCGCCCGGCGTACTGCTTGCCACCACGGTCGAACACGACGGCCTCGACACCGGCGGCCTTGGCACGCTCAGCGACCAGGGAGCCGACCTTCTGGGCCTGGGCGCTCTTGTCGCCCTCGCCACCACGGATCGACGCGTCCAGGCTCGACGCCGAGGCCAGCGTGTGGCCCTTGATGTCGTCGATGACCTGCGCGGTGATGCCACGGTTGGTCCGCGTCACCACCAGACGCGGACGCTCCGGGGTACCCGAAATCCGCTTGCGGATGCGGATGTGGCGACGCTTGGCGGCGGCGCGCTTGTAGGCGTCACCCTTCGCGATCTTCACACCGTATGCCATGGCTTACTTACCAGCCTTTCCGACCTTGCGGCGGATGACCTCGCCGGCGTACTTGACGCCCTTGGCCTTGTACGGGTCAGGCTTGCGCAGCTTGCGGATGTTCGCCGCCACCTCGCCGACCTTCTGCTTGTCGATCCCCTCGACGGTGAGCTTGGTCGGGGACTCGACCTTGAAGGAGATGCCCTCGGGCGCCTCGACGACGATGGGGTGGCTGTAGCCCAGCGCGAACTCCAGGTTGGAGCCCTTCGCCTGAACGCGGTAGCCGACACCGCTGATCTCGAGCGCCTTGCTGTGCCCCTGGGTCACGCCGGTGATCATGTTCGCCACCAGCGTGCGGGACAGGCCGTGCAGGGCCTTGTTCTGACGCTCGTCGTTCGGGCGGGAGACGTTGATCACGCCTTCCTCACCCTTGGCGACCTCGATGGGCGCCGAGACGGTGAGCGAGAGGGAACCCTTGGGGCCCTTCACCGCGACCGTGCGGCCCTCGATGGTGACGTCCACACCAGCAGGAACCTGGATGGGCAGCTTGCCAATACGCGACATTAGCTATTCCTCCGTTCCCTGGTTACCAGACGTAGGCGAGGACTTCCCCACCCACGCCCTTCTTGCTGGCCTGCTGACCGGTCAGGAGACCGTGGGACGTGGAGATGATCGCCACGCCCAGGCCGCCGAGGACCTTCGGCAGGTTGGTGGACTTTGCGTAGACCCGGAGGCCCGGCTTCGAGATCCGCTTGATGCCGGCGATCGAGCGCTCGCGGTTCGGGCCGAACTTCAGCTCGAGGACGAGGTTCTTGCCAACCTCTGCGTCCTCGACACGCCAGCCGGTGATGTAACCCTCCTGCTGGAGGATCTCCGCGATGTGCGACTTGATCTTGCTGTGCGGCATCACGACGGTGTCGTGGTACGCCGAGTTCGCGTTCCGCAGACGGGTCAGCATGTCTGCGATGGGATCAGTCATGGTCATGAATTGGCCTTCGGCCTCTCTCGCCGGGGTTTCCTATGTGCGCCATCCCTCTCCCCGATCAGAGTCGGGACGGGTGCGGCGCGGGGACCTACGGCGTAGTAAGCGACGTTATGCGGGCTCGGCCCGCGGTCGGTCTCGGGCGGCGAGGCGCCCAAACCCTTCCAGCCTACGGGACAGAAGGGGCGGGGCGCCCGCCGACCGAATGCTTACCGAGAGCTTCCAGTCATCCCAACTAAGGGATTACCAGGAGCTCTTGGTCACGCCCGGCAGCTCGCCACGGTGAGCCATCTCACGAAGGCACACGCGGCACAGGCCGAACTTGCGGTAGACGGAGTGCGGACGGCCGCAGCGCTGGCAGCGCGTGTACGCACGCACACCGAACTTCGGCTTGCGAGCAGCCTTGGCAATCAGAGCCTTCTTCGCCATCTCGCTCACGCCTCCTTGAACGGGAAGCCGAGGTGACGAAGGAGGGCGCGGCCCTCGTCGTCGTTGGTCGCCGTGGTGACCACGGTGATGTCCATACCCCGGGTGCGGTCGATCTTGTCCTGGTCGATCTCGTGGAACATGACCTGCTCCGTGAGACCGAAGGTGTAGTTGCCCCGGCCGTCGAACTGCTTCGGGGACAGACCACGGAAGTCGCGGATGCGCGGGAGCGCGAGCGACAGCAGACGGTCCAGGAACTCCCACATGCGGTCACCGCGGAGGGTGACGTGGGCACCGATCGGCTGGCCCTCACGCAGCTTGAACTGCGCGATGGACTTACGGGCCTTGGTGACGGCCGGCTTCTGGCCGGTGATCGTGGTGAGGTCGCGGATGGCGCCCTCGATCAGCTTGGAGTCGCGGGCGGCGTCGCCCACACCCATGTTGACCACGATCTTGGTCAGACCGGGGATCTGCATGACGTTCTCGAGCGAGAACTCGTCCTTCAGCTTCCCGGCGATCTCTTCGCGGTAGCGCGTCTTGAGACGCGGCGCGTTGGTGGTGGCAGTCATCAGATGTCCTCACCGGTCCGCTTGGCAACGCGGATCTTGTTGCCCTCGTCGTCGAAGCGGTATCCGACGCGGGTGACGACCTTGTTCCCGTCCTTCTCCACGACCAGCTGAACGTTGCTGACGTGGACGGGGGCCTCGGTCGTCACGATGCCGCCGGTCTTCGACCCACGAGCGGTCTGTCCGGCCTTGGTGTGCTTCTTGACCCGGTTGACACCCTCGACCAGGACGCGGTCCTCGCGGGGGAAGGCCTGGATGACCTTGCCCTGCTTGCCCTTGTCCTTACCGGTGATGACCTGGACCAGGTCGCCCTTCTTGATCTTCATCGGTTACAGCACCTCCGGCGCGAGCGAGATGATCTTCATGAACTTCTTCTCGCGCAGCTCCCGGCCCACGGGGCCGAAGATGCGGGTGCCGCGGGGGTCGCCATCGTTCTTGAGGATGACGGCCGCGTTCTCGTCGAAGCGGATGTACGAGCCGTCCGGCCGGCGGCGCTCCTTGACGGTGCGAACGATGACCGCCTTGACGACGTCACCCTTCTTCACGTTGCCACCGGGGATCGCATCCTTGACGGTGGCGACGATGACGTCACCGATGCCCGCGTAGCGGCGACCGGAACCACCGAGAACACGGATGCAAAGGATCTCCTTCGCACCAGTGTTGTCGGCGACACGCAGTCGCGACTCCTGCTGGATCACGTCTATCTCCTGAATGTCTGCCGGTTCCCGGCGAGAAGCGCGCGTGCTGCGCGCCTCTCGCCGAGCCTGGCGGAACTGTTCCTAGGGGGTCCCCCTAGGAGGGATTACTTGGCCTTCTCGAGGATCTCGACGATGCGCCAGCGCTTGGTGGCGGACAGCGGCCGGGTCTCCATCAGGAGGACGCGGTCGCCGACGCCGGCAGCGTTCTGCTCGTCGTGCGCCTTGAGCTTGTTGGTACGGCGGATGACCTTGCCGTACAGCGCGTGCTTGACGCGGTCCTCGACAGCGACGACGACGGTCTTGTCCATCTTGTCGCTGACGACGAGACCCTCACGGGTCTTGCGGAAACCGCGCTCGTTCGTCTCAGTCACATTCTTCTCGCTCATCAGGCGCTCTCCACCGTCTCGATGCCCAGCTCGCGCTCACGCATCAGGGTGTAGATCCGGGCGATGTCCTTGCGGACGGCCTTCAGCCGGCCGTGGTTCTCGAGCTGTCCGGTCGCCGCCTGGAAGCGGAGGTTGAACAGCTCCTCCTTGGCCTCACGCAGCTTGGCAACGAGGTCCTCGTTGTTCAGCTCGCGCAGCTCGGTCGCCTTGGTACCGGCCGCCATCACGACTCACCTGCCTCGCGCCGCACGATGCGGCACTTCATCGGAAGCTTGTGGGCGGCGCGGGTCAGCGCCTCCTTGGCAACCTTTTCGTTCGGGAAGGACAGCTCGAACATCACCCGACCGGGCTTGACGTTCGCGACCCACCACTCCGGAGAACCCTTACCGGAACCCATGCGGGTTTCGGCCGGCTTCTTCGTCAGCGGACGGTCGGGGTAGATGTTGATCCACACCTTGCCGCCACGCTTGATGTGACGGGTCATGGCGATACGAGCGGACTCGATCTGCCGGTTCGTCACGTAGGCCGGGGTGACGGCCTGGATTCCGTACTCACCGAAGGCCAGCTCGGTGCCACCCTTGGCCATGCCGTTGCGCTTCGGGTGGTGCTGCTTGCGGTGCTTGACCCTGCGAGGGATCAGCATGTCGGTCAGGCCTCCGTTCCGGGGGTCTCCGCCGGAGCAGCGGCTGCGGCCTCGGCCTTGGGGGCCTCGGCAGCGGCGGTCTGCTGCTGCGGCTTGCGGCCACCACGGCCGCCACGCTCGCCACCGCGGCGCGGGCGGTCGTTGCCGCCACCGCGGGCCGGGCGGTTACCCGCACGGGCGGCAGCGTTCTCGGCACGCACCTCGGCGATGTTCTTGACGTCGCCCTTGTAGATCCAGACCTTCACACCGATGCGGCCGAAGGTGGTCTTGGCCTCGAAGAAGCCGTAGTCGACGTTCGCGCGGAGGGTGTGCAGGGGCACACGGCCCTCGCGGTAGAACTCCGAGCGGGACATCTCGGCGCCGCCGAGACGGCCACCGCACTGGATCTTGATGCCCTTGGCGCCGGCCTTCATCGTCGACTGCATGCTCTTACGCATGGCGCGACGGAAGGAGACACGGGAGGACAGCTGCTCGGCGACGGCCTGGGCCACCAGCTGAGCGTCGGTCTCGGGGTTCTTGACCTCGAGGATGTTCAGCTGGACCTGCTTGCCGGTCAGCTTCTCCAGCTCGCCGCGGATGCGGTCGGCCTCGGCGCCGCGGCGGCCGATGACGATGCCCGGACGAGCGGTGTGGATGTCAACGCGGACGCGCTCACGGGTGCGCTCGATCTCCACCTTGGAGATACCGGCGCGCTCCATGCCCTTCGTCATCATGCGACGAATGGCGACGTCTTCCTTGACGTAGTCCTTGTACAGCTTGTCGGCGTACCAGCGGGACTTGAAGTCCGTGGTCACACCGAGGCGGAACCCGTGCGGGTTTACCTTCTGGCCCATTACCGGGTTCCTTCCTTGCTGCTGACGACCACGGTGATGTGGCTGGTCCGCTTGCGGATCCGGTAGGCACGGCCCTGGGCACGCGGACGGAACCGCTTCAGGGTCGGGCCCTCGTCGACATACGCCTCGGAGATGACGAGGCTGCCGGCGTCGGTGTGGTCGTAGTTGTGCGCGGCGTTGGCAATGGCGCTGTCCAGCACCTTGCCCACCGGCACGCTCGCGGCCTGCGGGGCGAAACGCAGGACCGCCTGAGCCTCCGTGGCATTCATGCCACGGATAAGGTCCACCACGCGGCGGGCCTTCATGGGCGTGACGCGGATGTACCGCGCCTGGGCCCTGGCTTCCATGGTTGTCCCTTCGGTGTCAGTCATAGTCTTCGCACTCCGGTCGATCAGCGACGACGCGACTTGCGGTCGTCCTTCTCGTGGCCGCGGAAGGTGCGGGTCGGCGCAAACTCGCCGAGCTTGTGGCCGACCATCGACTCGGTGACGAACACCGGGACGTGCTTGCGGCCGTCGTGCACCGCGATCGTGTGGCCGAGCATGGCCGGGACGATCATGGAGCGGCGGGACCAGGTCTTGATGACGTTCTTGGTGCCTGCATCGTTCTGACCATCCACCTTCTTGGCGAGGTGGTCGTCGACGAAGGGCCCCTTCTTGAGACTGCGCGGCATCTGAACCCGCTCCTAGCGCTTCTTGTTCGTCTTGCGGCGGCGGACGATGTACTTGTTGCTGGCCTTCTTCGGCGAGCGAGTACGACCCTCCTTCTGGCCCCAGGGCGAGACCGGGTGGCGACCACCGGAAGTCTTGCCCTCACCACCACCGTGCGGGTGGTCAACCGGGTTCATCACGACACCACGCACGGTCGGGCGGACGCCCTTCCAGCGCATGCGGCCGGCCTTACCCCAGTTGATGTTCGACTGCTCGGCGTTGCCGACCTCGCCGACGGTGGCGCGGCAGCGCACGTCGACCAGGCGGATCTCACCGGACGGCATACGAAGGTGGGCCATCGCGCCCTCCTTCGCCAGCAGCTGCACGGAGGCGCCGGCCGAGCGGGCGAACTTCGCACCGCCGCCCGGACGCAGCTCGATCGCGTGGATCGTCGTACCCACGGGGATGTGACGCAGCGGCAGGTTGTTGCCCGGCTTGATGTCGGCGCCAGGGCCGTTCTCAATCCGAGCACCCTGGGCCAGGCCACGGGGCGCGATGATGTAGCGCTTCTCGCCGTCTGCGTAGTGCAGGAGCGCGATGCGCGCGGTGCGGTTCGGGTCGTACTCGATGTGCGCGACCTTGGCCGGCACGCCGTCCTTGTCGTGACGACGGAAGTCGATCACTCGGTAGGCGCGCTTGTGGCCACCGCCCTGGTGGCGAACGGTCACACGACCGGCGTTGTTACGGCCGCCCTTGCTGTGCAGCGGGCGGACCAGCGACTTCTCCGGCGTGGACCGCGTGATCTCGACAAAGTCGGCGACGCTGGAGCCACGACGGCCCGGGGTCGTCGGCTTGTACTTGCGGATACCCATTTCTCAGTCCTCGTCCGATTCCGGACGACTCGGACTCCGTTAGGAGACCGGGCCGCCGAAGATGTCGATACGGTCGCCCTCGGCGAGGGTCACGATGGCGCGCTTGGTGTTCGCGCGCTTGCCGTAACCGGTGCGGGTGCGCTTGCGCTTGCCCTGCCGGTTGATCGTGTTGACCCCGGTGACCTTGACCGAGAAGACCGCCTCGACGGCCTGCTTGATCTGGGTCTTGTTGCTGCCGGGCGCGACGATGAACGTGTACTTGTTCTCGTCCAGCAGCGCGTAGCTCTTCTCCGAGACAACCGGCTTGACGAGCACGTCACGCGGGTCCGAGAAGGTCTTGCTGGTGACGACGGCCTCAGTCATCAGGCGTCGCTCCCTTCGGTCTCAGCGGCCTTGGGGCCAGACACGAAGGACTCGAAGGCGGCCTTGGTGAAGACCACGTCGTCGGAGACGAGCACGTCGTACGTGTTCAGCTGGCCCGGCTCCAGGATGTGAACCTGGGGCAGGTTGCGGGCGGACAGCCACGCGGCCTCGTCGCTGCGCTCGGCGACCAGCAGCACGTTCTTGCGCTCGCTGACCTTGCCGAGGAGAGCCTTGGCGGCCTTGGTGGAGATGTCGCCCTCGACCACGCCGGAAACGACGTGGATACGGCTGTTGCGGGCCCGGTCGGTGAGGGCACCGCGCAGGGCGGCGGCCTTCATCTTCTTCGGGGTCCGCTGGCTGTAGTCACGCGGCACGGGGCCGTGGACGATGCCACCGCCGGCGAACTGCGGCGCACGGGTCGAACCCTGACGCGCCCGGCCGGTGCCCTTCTGGCGGTACGGCTTCTTGCCACCGCCGCGGACCTCGCCGCGAGTCTTGGTCTTGTGCGTGCCCTGACGGGCCGCGGCCAGCTGCGCGACAACGACCTGGTGGATCAGCGGAACGCTGACCTTGGCGTCGAAGATCTCCGCGGGGAGCTCGACGGACCCGGCCTTGTCGCCTGCCGGCGAAAGGATGTCAATGGTGCTCATCGGTTACCTCAGGCCCCCTTGGCCGCGGTACGGACCAGGACGAGGCCGCCGTTCGGACCAGGAACTGCGCCCTTGATGAGCAGCAGACCCTTCTCCGCGTCAACGGCGTGGACGGTCAGGTTCTGGGTGGTGACCCGCTCATTGCCCATACGGCCGGCCATCCGCATGCCCTTGAACACGCGGCCCGGGGTGGCGCAGCCACCGATGGAGCCCGGCTTACGGTGCACACGGTGGGCACCGTGGGACGCCTTGCCGCCGTGGAAGCCGTGACGCTTCATGACGCCGGCGAAGCCCTTGCCCTTGCTCTTGCCGGTCACGTCCACCTTGACGCCGGACTCGAAGGTCTCAGCGGTCAGCTCCTGGCCGAGGGTGTACTCACCGGCGTCGGGAGTACGGACCTCGACGAGGTGACGACGGGGGGTGACGTCGGCCTTCGCGAAGTGGCCCTTGAGGGGCTTGTTCACCTTGCGCGGGTCGATCTCGCCGAAGGCGATCTGGACGGAGTCGTAACCGTCCTGGTCATTGGTGCGCACCTGGGTAACGACACAGGGGCCGGCCTTGACCACAGTGACCGGGACGACACGGTTGTTCTCGTCCCAGACCTGGGTCATGCCGAGCTTCTCGCCCAGGATGCCCTTGATCTGCTTAGCCATCTCTTCCGCGCCTCTCAGAGCTTGATCTCGATGTCAACGCCGGCCGGAAGGTCCAGGCGCATCAGCGAGTCAACGGTCTTGGGCGTCGGGTCGAGGATGTCGATCAGGCGCTTGTGCGTGCGCATCTCGAAGTGCTCGCGCGAGTCCTTGTACTTGTGCGGCGACTTGATGACGCAGTACACGTTCTTTTCAGTGGGCAGCGGCACCGGGCCCGCGACCGACGCACCAGTGCGGGTCACCGTCTCGACGATCTTCTTCGCCGAGGAGTCGATGACCTCGTGGTCGTAGGCCTTGAGCCGGATGCGGATCTTCTGTCCCGCCATGGCTACTTCGTAGTCCTGTCTCTCGTAACGCTCTGGGACCCGGGAGGCTGCGCTTCATCGAGAAGCACTGTTCTTCTCCGACCCACGCGGTCGGGCGTGTCGCGCCCCTTCTCGTAAATCTCCACAGGGGAGATCCTTCAAGAAGGAGAGGCAGGGGAAGAACACCCACCGGGCGCCTGGCCGAGGCACCCCGCTGACGCTTCCCGGAAGATTCCCGTATTTCCGACCCTGAGAAGGGACGACGAATACCTGGGACTCGCTTCCGGTCCTCCCGGCGGGAGGCGCGCAGCATCGGCACTCAACCGAGCAACCTGGACAGTGTGCCATACCCGGCATGCCCAAGGCCAATCGGACCCCAACTGTCAAGGAGCCCCGCCCACCTGATGGTGGACGGGGCTCCTTGTGAGCTCCGGGGAGCTACGACCGGATCAACCGGATCAGCGAAATTACTTCGTGATCTTGGTGACCTGGCCGGCGCCGACGGTCCGGCCACCCTCACGGATGGCGAACTTCAGGCCCTCCTCCATGGCGACCGGCTGGATCAGCTCGACCGACATCTCGGTGTTGTCGCCCGGCATGACCATCTCGGTGCCCTCGGGGAGGGTCACGACGCCGGTCACGTCCGTGGTACGGAAGTAGAACTGCGGGCGGTAGTTGTTGAAGAACGGGGTGTGACGGCCACCCTCGTCCTTCGACAGGATGTACGCCTGGGCCTCGAAGGAGGTGTGCGGCGTGACCGAACCCGGCTTGATGATGACCTGGCCGCGCTCGACGTCCTCGCGCTTGATGCCGCGGAGGAGCAGACCGACGTTCTCACCGGCCTGGCCCTCGTCGAGGAGCTTCCGGAACATCTCGATGCCGGTGACCGTGGTGGTGGTCTTCTCGGTCTTGATGCCGATGATGTCGACGGTCTCGTTGACCTTGAGGACACCACGCTCGATACGACCGGTGACAACGGTGCCACGGCCGGTGATCGTGAAGACGTCCTCGATCGGCATCAGGAACGGCTTGTCGACGTCACGCTCGGGCTGCGGGATCGCCTCGTCGACGGCGTTCATGAGCTTGAGGACGGAGTCGCCCCACTCCTTGTCGCCCTCGAGCGCCTTGAGCGCCGAGACCTTGACGACCGGAACGTCGTCGCCGGGGAACTCGTACTCGGAGAGGAGCTCACGGACCTCGAGCTCGACGAGCTCCAGGATCTCCTCGTCGTCCACCATGTCGGCCTTGTTCAGGGCGACAACGATGTACGGAACGCCGACCTGGCGGGCCAGGAGCACGTGCTCCTTGGTCTGCGGCATCGGGCCGTCGGTCGCGGCGACCACGAGGATGGCGCCGTCCATCTGCGCCGCACCCGTGATCATGTTCTTGATGTAGTCCGCGTGACCGGGGCAGTCGACGTGGGCGTAGTGACGGTTCTCCGTCTGGTACTCGACGTGCGCGATGGAGATGGTGATACCGCGCTGGCGCTCCTCAGGAGCCTTGTCGATCTGGTCGAAGGCCGAGGCCTCGTTCAGGTCCGGGTACGCGTCGTGCAGCACCTTGGTAATGGCGGCCGTGAGGGTCGTCTTACCGTGGTCAATGTGACCGATGGTGCCGATGTTGACGTGCGGCTTAGTCCGCTCGAACTTCGCCTTCGCCACTGGGGTCCTCCTGTGGAGTGGTTCTGTACGCCTTACTCATCGGCGCCAGGTGATCTTTGCTGGGGTGCCGGCTGACGGGGGCAATCCTCACGGTTGCGGGGATTGCCCCGTCAGACGGTGTCAAGCCTAAAGCGTGTTCCGACTCTCGGGAGACGGGACTTACTCGCCCTTGGCCTTCGCGATGATCTCCTCGGCGACGTTCCGGGGAACCTCGGCGTAGGAGTCGAACTGCATCGAGTAGCTTGCGCGACCCGACGTCTTGCTGCGGAGGTCTCCGACGTAGCCGAACATCTCCGAGAGCGGAACCAGGCCCACGACGAGCTTGGCGCCACTGCGGTCCTCCATGGACTGGATCAGACCACGGCGGGAGTTGATGTCGCCGATCACGTCGCCCATGTAGTCCTCGGGCGTGGTGACCTCGACCTTCATCATCGGCTCGAGCAGGGCCGGGGAGGCCTTGCGGGCAGCCTCCTTGAAGGCCATCGAACCGGCGATCTTGAAGGCCATCTCGGACGAGTCGACCTCGTGGAACGCACCGTCGAGGAGCGTGACCTTGACACCGGTCAGCGGGTAGCCGGCGAGAACACCGAACTCCATGGCCTCCTGGCAGCCCGCGTCCACGGACGGGATGTACTCCCGCGGGATGCGGCCACCGGTGACCTTGTTCTCGAACTCGTACCCGTCGCCCTCGAGCGGCGCGATCGCGATCTGCACCTTCGCGAACTGGCCGGAACCACCAGTCTGCTTCTTGTGCGTGTAGTCGAGACGCTCGACCGGCTTGCGCAGGGTCTCACGGTAGGCGACCTGCGGCTTGCCGACGTTGGCCTCGACCCGGAACTCGCGCTTCATACGGTCGACCAGCACGTCGAGGTGCAGCTCGCCCATACCCGCGATGATGGTCTGGCCGGTCTCCTCGTCGGTGTGCACCTGGAACGAGGGGTCCTCTTCGGCGAGACGCTGGATGGCGACACCCAGCTTCTCCTGGTCGCCCTTGGACTTGGGCTCGATGGCGACCTGGATGACCGGGGCCGGGAACTCCATCGACTCCAGGATGACCTGGTTGGCGGAGTCACAGAGGGTCTCACCGGTGGTGGTCTGCTTCAGACCCATGACGGCGACGATGTCACCGGCACCCACCGACTCGATCTCCTCACGCTTGTTCGCGTGCATCCGGTAGATCTTGCCGATGCGCTCCTTCTTGCCCTTCACCGAGTTCTGCACCTGCGAGCCGGCCTCAAGGCGGCCCGAGTACACCCGGATGAAGGTGAGCTTGCCCAGGTGGGGGTCGCTCGCAATCTTGAACGCCAGGGCGGAAAGCGGCTCGTCCTCGGACGGCTTGCGCTTGATGACCTCTTCCGGGTCGTTGACCGCGTGGCCCTCAATGGCCTCGACGTCCAACGGGGAGGGGAGGTAGCGCACGACCGCGTCGAGCAGCGGCTGCACACCCTTGTTCTTGAACGCGGTACCGCAGAACACCGGGGTGACGGTGGTGTTCTCGGCCTTGCCCGAAGCGATGGTGATCCGGCGGATCGCCGCGTAGAGCTGCTCCTCGGTGGGCTCCTGGCCCTCCAGGTACAGCTCCATGACCTCTTCATCGTTCTCGGCAACGGCCTCGAGCAGCTTGCCGCGCCACTCGTCGGCCGCCTCGATGTGGGTGTCCGGGATGTCGACGGTGTCGTACATCTCGCCCTTGGCGGCCTCGGCCGACCAGACCAGGGCCTTCATCGTCACGAGGTCGACGACGCCCTTGAAGTCCATCTCGGTGCCGATCGGCAGCTGCATCACGATCGGGGTCGCACCCAGGCGGTCCGTGATCATGTCGACGCAGCGGTGGAACTCGGCACCCGTACGGTCGAGCTTGTTGACGAAGCAGATACGCGGCACGCCGTAGCGGTCCGCCTGGCGCCAGACGGTCTCGGACTGCGGCTCGACACCGGCGACGCCGTCGAACACCGTCACCGCACCGTCCAGGACGCGCAGCGAGCGCTCCACCTCGACCGTGAAGTCGACGTGGCCCGGGGTGTCGATGATGTTGATGGTGTTGTCGACGTCTTCCAGCGGCCAGTGGCAGGTCGTCGCGGCAGACGTGATGGTGATGCCGCGCTCCTGCTCCTGCTCCATCCAGTCCATCGTGGCAGCGCCGTCGTGGACCTCACCGATCTTGTACGAAACACCGGTGTAGAACAGGATCCGCTCGGTGGTGGTCGTCTTGCCCGCGTCGATGTGGGCCATGATCCCGATATTGCGGACCTTGGCCAGGTCAAGCGAAGTGGTGGCCATAGTGGCTCAATCTTCTCTCGGTCTCGATGTGGGTTGCGACTACCAGCGGTAGTGCGCGAAGGCCTTGTTGGACTCGGCCATCTTGTGCGTGTCCTCACGCTTCTTGACCGAAGCGCCGAGGCCGTTGGAGGCGTCGAGCAGTTCGTTCATGAGGCGCTCGGTCATGGTCTTCTCGCGGCGGGCGCGGGAGTAGCCCACGAGCCAGCGGAGCGAGAGGGTGGCGGCACGGCCGGGCTTGACCTCGACCGGGACCTGGTAGGTCGCGCCACCGACGCGGCGGGACTTGACCTCAAGGGTCGGCTTGATGTTCTCGAGCGCGCGCTTGAGCGTGATGACCGGGTCGTTACCGGTCTTCTCGCGCAGACCCTCCATGGCGCCGTAGACGATGCGCTCGGCGGTGGAGCGCTTGCCGTTCAGCAGCACCTTGTTGATGAGGGAGGTCACCAGAGGAGAACCGTAGACCGGGTCGATGATGACCGGGCGCTTCGGGGCGGGGCCCTTACGAGGCATTCTTACTTCTCCTTCTTGGCGCCGTAGCGGCTGCGAGCCTGCTTGCGGTTCTTGACGCCCTGCGTGTCGAGGGAGCCGCGGATGATCTTGTACCGAACACCCGGCAGGTCCTTCACACGACCACCACGCACGAGCACGATCGAGTGCTCCTGCAGGTTGTGGCCCTCACCCGGAATGTAAGCGGTGACCTCGATCCCGCTGGTCAGACGCACACGCGCGACCTTACGCAGGGCCGAGTTCGGCTTCTTCGGGGTGGTCGTGAAAACACGCGTGCAGACGCCACGGCGCTGGGGGGAACCCTCGAGCGCGGGCGTCTTGTTCTTCTCGACCTTGTCCTGCCGGCCCTTGCGGACCAGCTGCTGGATCGTAGGCACCGTTTCTCCGGTTTCTGTGTGCCAGTCTCGGTAAAGCTAACCTGGAACTTCCCCGACCCACGCGGTCGGGTGTGTCGAATACTGCAGTCCGATCCCTCGCTGGAACGAGCGTGGCGGCAGATTGCGGTGTCAAAACCTGGCTTCCGTACTGAGGGCACTCCCGGCCGAAAGCTCGGGAGATTGCGCGCACGGCAGCCCAGGGACACCCCAGGCACAAGGTCAGAGCGTACCTACCGCATTGGCTGCGGTCAAAACAAATGCACACGCGAAGGACACGCCGGACTCCACACGGCGTTGCGGCCACCGTAGTGCGATCTACGGCCGGACGGAAGAAGGCACCGCGCGATCCGCTGCTGCCCCCGCGCGGCCCACCCCGAGACCCGGGCAGGCCCTAGAGATGGGCCACGGCCAGGAGGACCGACAGCAGGAAGAACAGCGACCAGCCGCCGATGCCCAGCCAGCCGAGCACCAGCCCCGCGAGGGCCTGTCCGTCCCCGCGCTCGCCGGTGCGGCGGATCTCGGCGCGCGCCTTGTGGCCCAGGATCACGGCCGGGATCGCCGTCAGCCCCCACGTCACCGGCGTCATGATCCCGCAGACCAGCGCGCCGGTCGCCGAGCTGTTCGTCGACACCGGGGCCGGCATCTGCATCGGCATGAACGTCGCCGGCACCGGGCGCTGCGGCAGGAACTGCGCCTGCGGCACCGGTCCCTGCGGCAGATCCGCGACCAGCATCTGCAGTTCGGCATGGGTCTGTGCGTGGTAGGCCCGCGTGATCCGCTGCTCGTACTCCGTCTGTTGCAGCCGTCCCTCGGCGAATCCCGCCTTGAGCACATCGACCGCCCGCTCACGATCGGCGTGCGAGGCACGCATGACAGGCACCTGATTCGACGGCTGAGCGGGCTGCCCACCCTGCCACGGCTGGAATGCCACTTCGCGAACCTCCCCCCGCTCGACAGTTCTCCCCATCTTCTCATCAGAGACGCAGAGATGGGCGGACAAGTTCCCCGCGCGGCCCACGACCACGGGGACCACACTCCGGCCCCGCACGCCGCAGGGCGGCCACCCCGTAAGGGATGGCCGCCCTGTTGCTGTCGTACGGACCAGACTTACTGGTTGTACGGACCGTAGTCGTAGTCCTCCAGCGGGACCGCCTGGCCGGAGCCGGTGCCGAAGGGCGAGTAGTCGATGTCGTCGTAACCGACGGCCGAGTACATCGCGGCCTTGGCCTCCTCGGTGGGCTCGACCCGGATGTTGCGGTAGCGGGACAGGCCCGTACCGGCCGGGATGAGCTTACCGATGATGACGTTCTCCTTGAGGCCGATGAGCGAGTCGGACTTGGCGTTGATCGCCGCGTCCGTCAGGACTCGAGTCGTCTCCTGGAAGGAGGCGGCCGACAGCCAGGATTCCGTCGCCAGCGAAGCCTTGGTGATACCCATCAGCTGCGGACGGCCGGAGGCCGGGTGGCCGCCTTCCGCCACGACCCGACGGTTCTCGCCCTCGAACTTCGTGCGCTCCACCAGCTCGCCCGGCAGCAGCTCCGCGTCGCCGGACTCGATGATCGTCACACGGCGCAGCATCTGCCGGATGATGATCTCGATGTGCTTGTCGTGGATCGCCACGCCCTGGCTGTTGTAGACCTTCTGGACCTCGCCGACCAGGTGGACCTGGACGGCACGCTGGCCGAGGATCCGCAGCACGTCGTGCGGGTTGACGGCACCCACGGTCAGCGGCTGGCCGACCGTGACGTGGTCGCCCTCGCCCACCAGGAGACGGGCGCGCTTGGAGACGCCGTAGGCGGTCTCGTCGCTGCCGTCGTCCGGGGTGACGATGACCTTCTTGGTCTTCTCGGTCTCCTCGATCCGGACGCGGCCGGCCGCCTCCGAGATCGGGGCGACGCCCTTGGGCGTACGGGCCTCGAAGAGCTCGACGACACGCGGCAGACCCAGGGTGATGTCGTCACCCGCCACACCACCGGTGTGGAAGGTACGCATCGTCAGCTGGGTGCCGGGCTCACCGATGGACTGGGCGGCGATGATGCCGACCGCCTCACCGATGTCGACCAGCTTGCCGGTGGCCAGCGAACGGCCGTAGCAGAAGGCACAGGTGCCGACCGCGGACTCACAGGTCAGGACCGAACGGGTCTTGACCTCCTCGACGCCCGCGTTGACCAGCGCGTCGATGAGCACGTCACCGAGGTCCACGTTGGCCGGCGCGACGACCTTGCCGTCGACGACGACGTCCTCGGCCAGCATCCGTGCGTAGACGCTGGACTCGACGTCGTCCGCCTTGCGCAGGACGCCGTCCGCACCCTTCGAGGCGATCCGCAGCTTGAGCCCACGCTCGGTGCCGCAGTCCTCCTCGCGAATGATGACGTCCTGGGAGACGTCGACCAGACGACGGGTCAGGTAACCGGAGTCGGCGGTACGAAGGGCGGTGTCCGCCAGACCCTTACGGGCACCGTGGGTGGAGATGAAGTACTCCAGCACGGACAGACCCTCGCGGAACGATGCCTTGATCGGACGCGGGATGGTCTCGTTCTTCGCGTTCGACACCAGACCACGCATACCGGCGATCTGCCGCATCTGCATCATGTTTCCTCGGGCACCCGAGTCAACCATCATGAAGATGGGGTTCGTCTTGGGGAAGTTCTCGTTCATCGCCTCGGCGACCTCGTTGGTCGCCTTGGTCCAGATGTTGATCAGTTCCTGAGTGCGCTCGTCCTTGGTGATCAGACCGCGCTCGTACTGCTTCTGGACCTTCTCGTCCTGGGCCTCGTAGCCCGCGACGATGGCCTTCTTGGCCTCCGGGACGACGATGTCCGAGACGGCGACGGTGACGCCGGAACGGGTCGCCCAGTGGAAGCCGGCCGCCTTCAGGTTGTCGAGCGTCGCCGCCACGATGACCTTGGGGTAGCGCTCGGCCAGGTCGTTGACGATCGCGGAGAGCTGCTTCTTGCCCACCGAGTAGTCGACGAACGGGTAGTCCTCGGGCAGCAGCTCGTTGAAGAGCGCACGGCCCAGGGTCGTCCGCAGCCGGAAGCTGTCACCGGGCTGCCACTCGGGCTCGCCCTCCTCCGGAACCGGCGGGGTCCAGCCGCGGGGCGGGACGGTGCCGATCGGGAAGCGGATGTCGACCTTCGCCTGGAGCGAGAGCTCCTTGGCGTCGAACGCCATGATCGCCTCGGCGGTCGAACCGAACGCCCGGCCCTCGCCGATGACCTTGCGCTCCTCTTCATCCGTGGTGAGGAAGAAGAGACCGAGCACCATGTCCTGGGTCGGCATGGTGACCGGACGGCCGTCGGCCGGCTTGAGGATGTTGTTCGAGGACAGCATCAGGATGCGGGCCTCGGCCTGGGCCTCCGCGGACAGCGGGAGGTGGACGGCCATCTGGTCACCGTCGAAGTCCGCGTTGAACGCGGTGCAGACGAGCGGGTGAATCTGAATGGCCTTGCCCTCGACCAGCTGCGGCTCGAAGGCCTGGATGCCCAGACGGTGCAGGGTGGGTGCACGGTTCAGCAGCACCGGGTGCTCGGCGATGACCTCTTCGAGGACGTCGTACACCACGGTGCGGCCGCGCTCGACCATGCGCTTCGCGCTCTTGATGTTCTGCGCGTGGTTGAGGTCCACCAGACGCTTCATCACGAACGGCTTGAAGAGCTCCAGCGCCATGGCCTTGGGCAGACCGCACTGGTGCAGCTTGAGCTGTGGGCCGACGACGATGACGGAACGCGCCGAGTAGTCGACTCGCTTACCGAGCAGGTTCTGACGGAAGCGGCCCTGCTTACCCTTCAGCATGTCGCTGAGGGACTTCAGCGGGCGGTTACCGGGACCGGTGACCGGGCGACCGCGGCGGCCGTTGTCGAACAGCGCGTCGACGGCCTCCTGCAGCATCCGCTTCTCGTTGTTCACGATGATCTCGGGCGCGCCGAGATCGAGAAGCCGCTTGAGGCGGTTGTTGCGGTTGATCACACGGCGGTACAGGTCGTTCAGGTCGGAGGTCGCGAAGCGGCCACCGTCCAGCTGCACCATCGGACGCAGGTCCGGCGGGATCACCGGGATGCAGTCCAGCACCATGCCCTTGGGGCTGTTGCGGGTCTGCAGGAAGGCGGAGACGACCTTGAGGCGCTTGAGCGCACGGGTCTTCTTCTGGCCCTTGCCGGTACGGATGATCTCGCGGAGGCGCTCGGCCTCCTCGTCGAGGTCGAAGGTCTCCAGGCGCTTCTGCAGGGCAGCGGCACCCATCGAGCCGTCGAAGTACGTGCCGAAGCGGTCCCGCAGCTCGCGGTAGAGCAGCTCGTCGCCCTCCAGGTCCTGGACCTTGAGGTTCTTGAAGCGGTTCCAGACCTCGTCGAGACGGTCGATCTCGCGCTGCGCACGGTCGCGCAGCTGCTTCATCTCACGCTCGGCGCCCTCGCGCACCTTGCGGCGGACGTCCGCCTTGGCGCCCTCGGCCTCCAGCTCGGCCAGGTCGGTCTCGAGCTTCTTGGCGCGGGCCTCCAGGTCGGAGTCGCGGCGCTGCTCGATCTGCTGGCGCTCGACGGAGACGTGCGCCTCCAGCGAGGGCAGGTCGCGCGTACGACGCTCCTCGTCCACCCACGTGATCATGTAGGCGGCGAAGTAGATGACCTTTTCGAGGTCCTTGGGCGCGAGGTCCAGCAGGTAGCCCAGCCGGCTCGGCACGCCCTTGAAGTACCAGATGTGGGTGACGGGAGCGGCCAGCTCGATGTGGCCCATCCGCTCACGCCGCACCTTGGCGCGAGTGACCTCGACGCCGCAGCGCTCGCAGATGATGCCCTTGAAGCGGACGCGCTTGTACTTACCGCAGTAGCACTCCCAGTCCCGGGTCGGACCGAAGATCTTCTCGCAGAAGAGTCCGTCCTTTTCGGGCTTGAGCGTGCGGTAGTTGATGGTCTCGGGCTTCTTGACCTCGCCGTGGCTCCACTGACGGATGTCGTCAGCGGTAGCCAGACCGATCCGGAGCTCATCGAAGAAGTTGACGTCGAGCACTATGCGTCAATCCCTCTCAGGGTTGTAAGTCTTGGGGTCTGAAACGGGGGTCCTGGGGCCGGCCGGGGGAGCCATCGCTGGCTCCCCGGCCGAACTCCCGTCAGACCTCTTCGACGCTGCTCGGCTCGCGCCGGGACAGGTCGATGCCGAGCTCCTCCGCAGCGCGGAAGACGTCCTCGTCGGTGTCGCGCATCTCGATGGACATGCCGTCCGAGGACAGCACCTCCACGTTGAGGCACAGGGACTGCATTTCCTTGATGAGCACCTTGAAGGACTCGGGAATGCCGGGCTCGGGGATGTTCTCGCCCTTGACGATGGCCTCGTAGACCTTCACGCGGCCGGTCACGTCGTCGGACTTGATCGTCAGCAGCTCCTGGAGGGCGTATGCGGCGCCGTATGCCTCCAGCGCCCACACCTCCATCTCACCGAACCGCTGGCCACCGAACTGAGCCTTACCACCCAGCGGCTGCTGGGTGATCATCGAGTACGGACCGGTCGAACGCGCGTGGAGCTTGTCGTCGACCAGGTGGTGCAGCTTGAGGATGTACATGTACCCGACCGAGATCGGGTCCGGGAACGGCTCACCGGAGCGGCCGTCGAACAGCTGGGCCTTGCCGGAGGACTTGACCATCCGCTCGCCGTCCCGGTTGGGGAGCGTCGAGTCGAACAGACCCGCCAGCTCGTCCTCGCGCGCACCGTCGAAGACCGGGGTCGCGACGTTGGTGCGCGGCGCGACGTCGTCGGCGCCGATCGCCTGCAGACGCTGCTGCCACTCGTCGGAGCCCTCGACCTTCCAGCCCTGGCTGGCGAGCCAGCCGAGGTGGATCTCCAGGACCTGACCCGGGTTCATTCGGGACGGGACACCCAGCGGGTTGAGGATGATGTCGACCGGGGTGCCGTCCTCCAGGAACGGCATGTCCTCGACCGGCAGGATCTTCGAGATGACGCCCTTGTTGCCGTGCCGGCCGGCGAGCTTGTCGCCGTCGGTGATCTTGCGCTTCTGCGCGACGTAGACGCGGACCAGCTGGTTCACGCCCGGGGGCAGCTCGTCGCCCTCTTCGCGGTCGAAGACGCGGACGCCGATGACCTTGCCGATCTCACCGTGCGGCACCTTCAGCGAGGTGTCGCGCACCTCGCGCGCCTTCTCACCGAAGATCGCGCGGAGCAGGCGCTCCTCGGGGGTCAGCTCGGTCTCACCCTTGGGCGTGACCTTGCCGACGAGGATGTCGCCGGCGACGACCTCGGCACCGATCCGGATGATGCCGCGCTCGTCGAGGTCGGAGAGGACCTCCTCGGAGACGTTCGGGATGTCCCGGGTGATCTCCTCGGGGCCGAGCTTGGTGTCACGGGCGTCGACCTCGTGCTCCTCGATGTGGATCGAGGAGAGGACGTCGTCCTGCACGAGGCGCTGCGACAGGATGATCGCGTCCTCGTAGTTGTGGCCCTCCCACGGCATGAACGCGACGAGCAGGTTCTTGCCGAGCGCCATCTCGCCTTCGTCCGTGGACGGACCGTCGGCGAGGACCTGGCCCTCGATGACCCGCGCGCCCTCGTCCACGACGACCTTCTGGTTGAAGGAGGTGCCCTGGTTGGAGCGGGTGAACTTGGCGACGCGGTACGTGGTGTACGTGCCGTCGTCGTTGGCGACGGTGATGTAGTCCGCGGAGACCTCCTGGACCACACCGTCCTTCTCCGCCTTGATGACGTCGCCGGCGTCGACCGCGCAGCGGTACTCCATGCCGGTGCCGACCAGCGGCGACTCCGCCTTGATCAGCGGAACGGCCTGGCGCATCATGTTCGATCCCATGAGCGCGCGGTTGGCGTCGTCGTGCTCGAGGAACGGGATCATGGCGGTCGCGGCCGACACCATCTGGCGCGGCGAGACGTCCATGAAGTCGACCTCGTCGGCGGGGACCAGGTCGACCTCGCCGCCACGCCGGCGGACCAGGACACGCTGCTCCGCGAAGCGCATGTCGTCGGTCAGCTTCGCGTTGGCCTGGGCGATCAGGAAGCGGTCCTCCTCGTCAGCGGTGAGGTAGTCCACCTCCTCCGTGACCTGGCCGTCGACGACCTTGCGGTACGGCGTCTCGATGAAGCCGAAGACGTTGACCCGGCCGTACGACGCGAGCGAACCGATCAGACCGATGTTGGGACCTTCAGGGGTCTCGATCGGGCACATACGGCCGTAGTGCGAGGGGTGCACGTCACGGACGTCCAGACCGGCCCGCTCACGGGAGAGACCACCCGGGCCCAGCGCCGACAGACGGCGCTTGTGGGTCAGACCCGACAGCGGGTTGGTCTGGTCCATGAACTGGGACAGCTGGCTGGTGCCGAAGAACTCCTTGATGGAGGCGACGACCGGCCGGATGTTGATCAGGGTCTGCGGCGTGATCGCCTCGACGTCCTGGGTCGTCATGCGCTCACGCACGACGCGCTCCATACGCGCCAGACCCGTACGGACCTGGTTCTGGATGAGCTCGCCGACGTTGCGCAGACGACGGTTGCCGAAGTGGTCGATGTCGTCGGTCTCGACAACGATGGAGTTGCCGTTCTCGCCGATCGTCTCGGTCTCGCCGGCGTGCAGCTTGACCAGGTACTTGATCGTGGCGATGACGTCATCGGTGGTCAGCACACCGGCGTCGAGCGGCTCGTCGCCACCGAGCTTCTTGTTCACCTTGTAGCGGCCGACCTTCGCGAGGTCGTAGCGCTTGGGGTTGAAGTAGAGGTTCTCGAGCAGCGTCTGCGCGGCCTCACGGGTCGGCGGCTCGCCCGGGCGCAGCTTGCGGTAGATGTCGAGCAGCGCGTCGTCCTGACCCTGGGTGTGGTCCTTCTCCAGGGTGGCGCGCATGGACTCGTACTCGCCGAACTCCTCCAGGATCTGCTCGGTGGTCCACCCGAGCGCCTTGAGCAGGACGGTCACGGACTGCTTACGCTTGCGGTCGATGCGCACACCGACCATGTCGCGCTTGTCGATCTCCATCTCCAGCCAGGCACCCCGGGACGGGATGATCTTGGCGGAGAAGATGTCCTTGTCGGACGTCTTGTCGATGGAGCTGTCGAAGTACACGCCCGGCGAGCGGACCAGCTGCGAGACGACGACACGCTCGGTGCCGTTGATGCAGAAGGTTCCCTTGTTGGTCATGAGCGGGAAGTCGCCCATGAAGACCGTCTGGGACTTGATCTCGCCGGTCTCGTTGTTCGTGAACTCCGCGGTGACGAAGAGCGGAGCGGCGTACGTGAAGTCGCGCTCCTTGCACTCGTCGATGGAGTTCTTCGGGGGCTCGAAGCGGTGGTCGCGGAACGTCAGCGACATCGACCCGGAGAAGTCCTCGATCGGGGAGATCTCTTCGAAGATCTCTTCCAGACCGGACTTGGTGGGGACTTCCTGCCCACTCTCCAGCGCAGCCTCGACGCGACCCTTCCATGCGGCATTGCCGAGCAGCCAGTCGAAGCTTTCGGTCTGCAGCGCAAGGAGGTTCGGAACCCCGAGGGGCTCCTTGATCTTCGCAAAAGAGATGCGCAGCGGGGCGGTGCTGTCGCCGTTGTTCGTATTGGCAGTCGAGGCGTTGCGCGAGGCGGCCAAGAGGGGGTCCTTCCGAGGGCTCGGACTCACTACGCGCGTACCGGTCCCGAACCGAACAGACTGAGGGAGAGCCCAGGTCAGGGCGGTTCTTCAGCTTTGCTCGGGCTCGGGTATGCCCCTGGTGACGGGCAGGGAGCAGCTAACAGGCAGCGCAAAGGGTCAGTGTAGCCACTCGGCCCACTGATGTCCAGAGCGAGTTTCCGGAGACCGGTTCAGCACCGTGATACCGATCTTCTCCCTCCGGGAGGTCGTGTCCTCCGCACCGGAGGAAGCCCTCGTTTGTTCTTCTCAATGCCCTGCGCCTGCCGAAAGCCCTGCGCCAGTGGCGCACACCGATGCTTCCCTCTTCGTCGGCGATCCATGCCTCGAACCCTGGATCGCTTCTGCGTCGCGTCCCGAGAATTGCGCGCCGCGTCCGGTTCGTCAAGGCCCCCCACCTCTGGGAGATCGTCACATGGGGGCAGGTCCGGGCAACGAAGATCACCATACTCGCACGCAGGCGCGAGGCAATGCAGCCGTGACGAGCACGCCGAAGGGCGACCACCCGCATGGGTGATCGCCCTTGGCTGGTGTCCCTGACGCCTCAGGCGCTCAGGACGTGAGTCGGAGACTCAGTGAAGTCACTTGACCTCGACGGAGGCACCGGCGCCCTTGAGGGCCTCGACGGCCTTGTCGGCGGCGTCCTTGGCGACCTTCTCGAGGACCGGCTTCGGGGTGCCGTCGACGAGGTCCTTGGCCTCCTTCAGGCCCAGGGAGGTCAGCTCACGCACGACCTTGATGACCTGGATCTTCTTGTCGCCCGCACCGGTGAGGATGACGTCGAACTCGTCCTTCTCCTCCTCGGCGGCGGCGGCCGGGGCGGCCGGGCCACCGGCGGCGGCAACGGCGACCGGGGCGGCGGCCTCGACGTCGAACTTGTCCTCGAACGCCTTCACGAACTCGGAGAGCTCGATGAGGGTCATCTCCTCGAACTGCGCGAGCAGGTCTTCCTGGCTGAGCTTCGCCATGGTGGCGGTCCTTCCACTAATTCGGCTGGTGCCGGATGTACATGTCTGGCGGGCGTACTTCGGGCCCGCTGGGCGTCCGAGTGATTACTCGGCAGCCTCGGCGGGAGCCGGCGTACCGGCACCGCCCTGCTCGACCTTGCTGCGAAGCGCGTCCGCGGTGCGGGCGAACTTCGTGAGCGGGGCCTGGAGGGTCGCCGCGGCCTTGGCCGTGGACGCCTTCAGCGCACCCGCCAGCTTGGCGAGCAGAACCTCACGGGACTCAAGGTCCGCAAGCTTCTTGATCTCGTCGGCAGACAGCGCCTTGCCATCAAGGACACCGCCCTTGATGACGAGAGAGGGGTTCTCCTTGGCGAAGTCACGAAGACCCTTCGCCGCCGTGACCGGGTCACCGGTCACGAAGGCGACAGCAGTCGAGCCCTTGAGGTGCTCGTCCAGCTGAATCCCGGCCTCCTTGGCCGCGATCTTGGTCAGCGTGTTCTTCACCACACGGTACTGAGCGTTCTCGCCGAGAGAACGACGCAGCTCCTTGAGCTGCGCCACACTCAGTCCGGTGTAAGAAGTCACAACAGCTGCGTGCGAGTCGCGGAGCTTCTCCGTGATCTCCGCAACGGCTGCGTTCTTGTCAGACGTCGCCATGAGCCTCGGCCTCCTTCCGGGTGATGAGGACCGCGCAGAAGGGGCTGGGCAAAACAAACGCCCCGGCGCAGGCGCACGGGGCGTACTCAACCGAAACGGAATTCCGTCCGGGAGTTCATCCATACACGCCTGCGCAGGCCGTCCGCAGCTAGCGGATCCTTCGGCCACCACACGCCCGGAGTTCGGACGCGCAGAGACAACCAGCGGTCTTTGGCTTCCGGGAAAAGATACGGGAGCGGACCGCGGTCAGGCAAATCCGCCTGAGCGGGGGCATCCGTGCGCCCCCGCTCAGGCCGTCACACGCGCTGCGGTGCCGGTCAGACGCCGGGCGCGGTCGCCGTCTGGCTCGCCGGCGGCGGGGCCACGTCGACCTTGGTGCCGTAGTCCGAGAAGAGCGCCGTGGAACTGCTCGGCTGCTTGCCGCCGAGCTTCTCCACCTTCTTGACCAGCAGGTTGTCGGCGTCGATCCAGACGTCGAGCTGCTCGCTCTTCGCGCCGCCCTTTGCGAGCTGCTTCTGGACCAGGTCACGGACCGACTTGCTGACCTTGCCGCTCAGCTGGTCCATCGTGACGGTGCCGGTGTAGTGCGTCGCCTGGACGCCGTTCACGGCCTCCTTGCCGACGGCCTTGGCCGTGCCGGAGGCGATCAGCAGCTCGATCGGCTGGCTCGGGTTCGCGTTCTGCAGGACGTCCTGGAACAGCGTGCCGGAGCCGCCCAGCTGCTTCGAGAGCGCCGCGTACGAGTACTTCATCCAGGGCTTGCTGCTCGCACCGGGCATGGCCGCGCCCATGTTGATGTACACGGCGTCCTTGGTGTAGATCGCCTTGATCGGCTTACCGGGGCTCCCCCCGCCGGTCATGGTGTTCTCCACGTTCATCTGCATGCCCTGCGTCCAGTCCAGCCCGCCCTTGGTGGACTGCTTCACCTGGCCGTTGGTGGTGGTCGTGGTCGTCGAGCCGTCGATCTTCGCGGTCTTCTTGCCCGCGGTCGCCTCCTGGGCGGCCTTCAGCGCGTCCACCGGGTTCTGCGCCGGGTCCTGCTTGCCGCCCGCCGTGTCGCTGCTCCCGCCGCTGCTGCTGCCGCCGGAGGCCTTGCCGCCGTCGTCGTTACAGGCGCTCAGGCTGCCCACCAACATCACTGCACCCGCCACGGCGGCGGCTATACGCGTGCTACGCACGTGAGGCTCCCCCTTAGATCATCTTTATGGACCTCGGGGGCGACTGTAATGCAGGGCACCGACAGCACATGCGTCAGGCCCCGTCCCTCCCGGAGGAGAGACGGGGCCTGACGCGGTGCAGACGGGCTACGAGGCGCTGATCAAGGAGATCAGACGGCCTCGTCCTCGACGAGGAGGTTGCGGGTGCGGTTGGCGTCCAGCGGGATGCCGGGACCCATCGTGGTGGTGATGGTGGCCTTCTTGATGTAGCGGCCCTTGGCGGCGGACGGCTTGAGGCGGGTGATCTCCTCGAGCGCCGCGGCGTAGTTCTCCACCAGCTTGGCCTCGTCGAAGGAGACCTTGCCGATGATGAAGTGGAGGTTCGCGTGCTTGTCCACGCGGAACTCGATCTTGCCGCCCTTGATGTCGGTGACAGCCTTGGCGACATCCGGGGTGACGGTGCCGGTCTTCGGGTTCGGCATCAGACCACGGGGACCGAGCACGCGGCCGAGGCGGCCGACCTTGCCCATGAGGTCCGGGGTGGCGACGACGGCGTCGAAGTCCAGACGGCCCTTGGAGACCTCGTCGATCAGTTCGTCCGAGCCGACGATGTCGGCGCCGGCGGCTTCCGCGGCCGCAGCACGGTCACCGGTCGCGAAGACCAGGACCCGGGCGGTCTTACCGGTGCCGTGCGGGAGGTTCACGGTGCCACGGACCATCTGGTCGGCCTTGCGCGGGTCGACGCCCAGACGCATGGCAACCTCGACGGTCGCGTCGAACTTGACGGAGGCGGTGTCCTTGGCGAGACGGACGGCCTCGAGGGGGGCGTACACACGCTCCCGGTCGATCTTCGCGTCCGCGTTGCGAAGAGTCTTGCTGCGCTTCACTTCTGCTCCTGGTGCAGTGGGGTGGAGTCGTGGTGCGGACCAGCGCCTGGTCCTGCCACGGGGTGCCGAAAGAGGCTGGAGGTCAGCCCTCGATCGTGATGCCCATGGAACGGGCGGTGCCAGCGATGATCTTCTCGGCGGAGTCGAGGTCGTTGGCGCTCAGGTCGGGCATCTTGGTGGTGGCGATGTCGCGGATCTGGTCGCGGGTGACCTTGGCGACCTTGGTCTTGTGCGGCTCGCCGGAGCCCTTCTCCACGCCCGCGGCCTTCAGGATGAGCTTCGCGGCCGGCGGAGTCTTGGTGATGAAGGTGAAGGAACGGTCTTCGTAGACCGTGATCTCCACCGGCACGACCATGCCACGCTGCGACTCGGTCGCGGCGTTGTAGGCCTTGCAGAACTCCATGATGTTGACGCCGTGCTGACCCAGCGCGGGGCCGACCGGCGGAGCCGGGTTTGCGGCACCGGCCTGGATCTGGAGCTTGATGAGCCCCGTGACCTTCTTCTTCTTGGGAGGCATGCTCTCTCCGGGTCCTAGTGAGAGGTGTTTCGCCGATCCACCCGGTCATCCGGATGGAGGCATACCGCACAACGATAACGGGTATGGTCGTGCGGCCAAAAACCGAGCAGGTCAGACCGGCTGTGAGCCCGTCTGACCTGGTCGATTTGGCTGGTGGTCCGGAAGAACCTAGTTCTTCTGGATCTGGTCGAAGCTCAGCTCGACCGGGGTCTCGCGGCCGAAGATCTCGACGAGACCCTTGACCTTCTTCGAGTCGGCGTTGATCTCGTTGATCGTCGCCTGGAGCGTCGCGAACGGGCCGTCGGTGACGGTGACGGAGTCGCCCACCTCGAAGTCCAGCACCTGGACCTCGACCTTGCGGGACGGCGCCGGCTTGCCCTCGGCCGCGGCGGCCTCCTTGGCGGCCTTCTCCTCGGCCTCCGGGGCGAGCATCTTGACGATCTCGTCCAGCGTCAGCGGGTAGGGGTCGTAGGCGTTGCCGACGAAGCCGGTGACACCCGGGGTGTTGCGGACGACGCCCCAGGACTCGTTCGTCAGGTCCATCCGCACCAGCACATAGCCCGGGAGCTTGTTCTGGCGGATGGTCTTGCGCTCGCCGTTCTTGATCTGGGCGACCTCTTCCTGCGGCACCTCGGCCTGGAAGATGAAGTCCTCGACGTTCAGCGAGACGGCACGCTGCTCAAGGTTGGTCTTCACGCGGTTCTCGTACCCCGCGTAGGTGTGGATGACGTACCACTCGCCGGGCAGGCCACGGAGCTCGTCGCGGAGGGCGGCGACGGGGTCGACCGGCTCCTCCTCGTCCTCGGTGACCTCGGTGGTGGCCTCGGCGTCCTCGTCGACGTGCACCGCGGCCTCTTCGGCGGGCTCACCGGCGGCGGCGTCCTCGGCGTCGAGCTCGTCGACCGCGTCGGCGTTCTCGACGATGTCACGCGCGGTGTCGTCGCCCTCGACCTCGGCCGAGGCGGCCGCGTCCACGTCGGCCGCTGCCGTTTCGGCGGAGTCGGCGGCGTCGTTCAGGTTCGGGTCAGACACGGTGGCTGCTTCTTCCTGGCTTCAAGGGGTTGAACATGCGAAATGGGCGCCCGCTGAGGCGCCCTCCGCGGGATCAGCCGAAGACGTACCCGACGACTCGGTTGATTCCCAAGTCAATCACGGTTACGAGACCGATGATGATGACAACGAAGACGATCACCACACTGGTGTACGTCGAGAGCTGGCTGCGCGTGGGCCAGACGACCTTGCGGAGCTCCGCCACGATCTGGCGGTAGAAGAGCGCGAGCCGCGCGAAGGGGCCCTTCTTGCCGCGCTTGCCGCCGCGACGGGGCTTCTTCTGGGACTCCGCGGCCTCGTCCTCGGAGCGACCGCGCTCAGGCATGTCGATGGAGCCCAGGGCGTCCGTCACTCGTCCTCACCTGAATCCGGGTCGTGGCCGTGCCGCGCCCTGCCCTGCCGCACGGCGGTGCATGTCATACGTACGCGTGCACGCACTGCGGTGGAGAGTGCGTGTAGCAGGGCCGGAGGGACTTGAACCCCCAACCGCTGGTTTTGGAGACCAGTGCTCTACCAATTGAGCTACGACCCTTTGTGGTTCCCCCAACCTACCGCATGCGGGCGACTGCACTTGGTGCATGTGCCGCGGCGACCTGTTGGGAGCCAACGGTCAGCGAGTGTACGTGGTTCGGGGCCGGTCGTCGAACACGATCCTCGCGGGTGGTGCCCGCAAACCCGTGTGTCGGGCTCGTGGGCGGTCTGCAACGATGCATGTATGAGCGCTGCAACCCCTTCCGCATCGTCCGCCACCGAGCGCCGGGTCTCGGCCCGCGTCGGTTCGATCTCCGAGTCCGCGACCCTCGCCGTAGACGCCAAGGCGAAGGCCCTCAAGGCCGCCGGACGCCCGGTGATCGGCTTCGGCGCCGGTGAGCCCGACTTCCCCACGCCCGACTACATCGTCGAGGCCGCAGTCGAGGCCTGCCGCAACCCGAAGTACCACCGCTA
This sequence comes from Streptomyces sp. TM32, assembly GCF_004122755.1. Taxonomy (NCBI): domain Bacteria; kingdom Bacillati; phylum Actinomycetota; class Actinomycetes; order Kitasatosporales; family Streptomycetaceae; genus Streptomyces; species Streptomyces sp. TM32. The sequence goes on along the minus strand of NZ_SDIG01000008.1, from coordinate 20,227 downwards.
CACCCCGGCCGGCGGCCTCCCCGAGCTGAAGACCGCGATCGTCGCGAAGACGCTGCGCGACTCCGGCTACGAGATCGAGGCCGCGAACGTCCTGGTGACGAACGGCGGCAAGCAGGCGATCTACGAGGCGTTCGCAGCGATCCTCGACCCGGGTGACGAGGTCATCGTCCCGGCGCCGTACTGGACCACCTACCCCGAGTCGATCCGTCTCGCCGGCGGTGTGCCGGTCGACGTGGTCGCCGACGAGACCACCGGCTACCGCGTGACCGTGGAGCAGCTGGAGGCGGCCCGTACGGACCGCACCAAGGTGCTGCTGTTCGTCTCGCCGTCGAACCCGACCGGCGCGGTCTACACCCGCGAGCAGGTCGAAGCGGTGGGCCGCTGGGCCGCCGAGCACGGCCTGTGGGTGCTGACCGACGAGATCTACGAGCACCTGGTCTACGGCGACGCGGAGTTCTCGTCGCTGCCGGTGGTCGTGCCCGAGCTGCGCGACAAGTGCATCATCGTCAACGGCGTGGCGAAGACGTACGCGATGACCGGCTGGCGGGTGGGCTGGGCGATCGGCCCCAAGGACGTCATCAAGGCCGCCGCGAACCTCCAGTCGCACGCCACGTCCAACGTCTCGAACGTGGCGCAGGCCGCGGCCATCGCGGCGGTCTCCGGCGATCTGACGGCCGTCGAGGAGATGAAGGTCGCCTTCGACCGCCGCCGTCGCACCATCGTGCGGATGCTCAACGAGATCGACGGGGTGCTGTGCCCGGAGCCGGAGGGCGCGTTCTACGCGTACCCGTCGGTGAAGGAGCTCCTGGGCAAGGAGATCCGCGGCAAGCGCCCGCAGACCAGCGTGGAGCTGGCCGGGCTGATCCTGGAGGAGGCGGAGGTCGCCGTCGTCCCGGGTGAGGCCTTCGGCACCCCCGGCTACCTGCGGCTTTCGTATGCGCTGGGCGACGAGGACCTGGTCGAGGGCGTCTCGCGCCTCCAGAAGCTGCTGGCGGAGGCCAAGTAGGTCACCAGAACGGCTCCACCTGCGGATATCCGTGGGTGACACGAGCGGGCGCCGGGATTCCTTCCCGGCGCCCGCTCGTCCGTTCTCCCGGACACCCCTTCGGGAAAGGGCCTACCGGCGTACCGGTCTCATACGGCAAGATCCTCGGATGGAGAGCGTTCGTGCCCGCGGCGGAGCCGCCATTCGAGACCTGCGCCGATTGCCGAAGGCCCATCTGCACCTGCACTTCACCGGTTCGATGCGGCCGACGACCCTGCTGGAGCTCGCCGACAAGTACGGCGTCCATCTGCCGGAGGCGCTGCGGGGCGGTGAGCCGCCCAGGCTGCGGGCCACGGACGAGCGCGGCTGGTTCCGCTTCCAGCGGCTGTACGACATCGCGCGGTCCTGTCTGCGGGCGCCCGAGGACATCCAGCGGCTGGTGCGCGAGGCCGCCGAGGAGGACGTCCGCGACGGGTCGCGCTGGCTGGAGATCCAGGTCGACCCGACCTCGTACGCGCCACGGCTGGGCGGGCTGATCCCGGCGCTGGAGATCATCCTGGACGCGGTGCGCGGCGCGTCCCGTGACACCGGGCTCGGCATCCGCGTCCTGGTCGCCGCGAACCGTATGAAGCACCCGCTGGACGCCCGGACGCTGGCGCGGCTCGCGGTGCGCTACGCCGACCACGGAGTGATCGGTTTCGGGCTGTCCAACGACGAACGCCGGGGTTTCGCCCGGGACTTCGACCGGGCCTTCGCCATCGCGCGCGAGGGCGGTCTGCTGGCGGCGCCGCACGGCGGCGAGCTGTCGGGGCCGGCCAGCGTCCGGGACTGCCTGGACGATCTGCACGCCGGCCGGGTGGGGCACGGCGTCCGGGCCGCGGAGGACCCCGCGCTGCTGCGCCGGCTGGCCGCGCGCGGGGTGACCTGCGAGGTGTGCCCGTCGTCGAACGTGGCGCTGGGGGTCTACGAGAAGCCGGAGGACGTGCCGCTGCGGACGCTGTTCGACGCGGGCGTGCCGATGGCGCTGGGCGCGGACGATCCCCTGCTGTTCGGGGCGCGGCTGGCCGCGCAGTACGAGATCGCCCGCACCGCGCACGACTTCACCGATGCCGAACTGGCCGAACTGGCCCGGCAGTCCGTCCGCGGCTCGTGCGCGCCGCGGGACGAGCAGCAGCGGCTGCTGGCGGGGATCGACGACTGGCTGGCCGAGGGGTCCGGGTCCCCTAGAGGCTGACGCCGACCGTGACCGGTTCGTTGACGAGCGTGACGCCGAAGGCCGCGTGCACCCCGTCGCGGACCTCGCGGGCCAGGGCGAGCAGGTCCTCGGTGGTGGCCTTGCCGCGGTTGGTGAGCGCGAGGGTGTGCTTGGTGGAGATGCGGGCCGGGCCGCTGCCGTAGCCCTTGGTGAAGCCCGCCCGGTCGATGAGCCAGGCGGCGGAGGTCTTCACCAGGCCGTCGCCGGCCGGGAAGGCGGGCGGGGCGACATCGGGGCCGAGGCGGTCCTGGACCCGCTGGAGGAAGGCGGCGTGCTCGGCCTCGCTGAGGATCGGGTTGGTGAAGAAGGAGCCGGCCGACCAGGTGTCGTGGTCCTCGGGGTCCAGCACCATGCCCTTGCCCGCGCGCAGCGCCAGGACGGTCTGTCGGGCGACGGCGGCCGGGACCCGGTCACCGGCCTCGACGCCGAGGGCGCGGGCGGTCTCGGGGTACTTCAGGGGCGCGGAGAGGCCCCCGGCGTCCTCCAGGGTGAAGCGCACCCGCAGCACCACGAACCGGTCGGGGTGCTCCTTGAAGCGGCTGTGGCGGTAGGAGAAGCCGCACTGGGCGCCCGGGATCGTGACGGTCTCGCCGGCCCGGCGGTCGTAGGCGACGACCTCGGTGATCGTGGCGGAGACCTCCTGGCCGTACGCGCCCACGTTCTGGATCGGGGTGGCGCCCGCCGAGCCGGGGATGCCGGCCAGGCACTCCACGCCGGCCAGACCGGCCTCGACCGTACGGGCGACCGCGTCGGACCAGTTCTCGCCGGCGGCGAGCGTGAGGGCCGTGCCGTCGAGCTCGAAGCCGCGGGTGGCGATGCGCAGGGCCGTGCCGTCGAAGCCCTTGTCACCGATGACGAGGTTGCTGCCGCCACCGATGATCAGCAGCGGTTCCCCGGCGTCGTCGGCCGCGCGGACGGCCGCGATCACCTCGTCGTCGGTGGTGGCCGTGACGAGGCGGGTGGCCGGGCCGCCGAGGCGGAAGGTGGTCAGCGGGGCGAGGGGCGCGTCATGGAGTTCCTGCACGCGCCCAAGGGTACGGGGGCGGTCCGACATCCTCGGCCGGCCGCCCCCGGCGGCCGCCGTCAGGCGAGGCGGACCACGGCGCGGGACATGCCCAGCACCTTCTGGCCCGCGCTCATCGCGGTGAGATCGACCCGGACCGTACGGTCGTCGTCGTCCAGCTTGGCCGCGACCTTGGCGCTGACCTCGATCAGCGCACCGGTCTCGTCGTTGGGGACGACGACGGGCTTGGTGAAGCGCACGCCGTACTCGGCGACCGCGCCCGGGTCGCCGGTCCAGTCGGTGACCACGCGGATCGCCTCGGCCATGGTGAACATGCCATGGGCGATGACGTCCGGCAGCCCGACCTCCTTGGCGAACTTCTCGTTCCAGTGGATCGGGTTGAAGTCGCCGGAGGCACCCGCGTACCGGACGAGCGTGGCGCGGCTCACCGGGAAGGTCTGCGCCGGGAGTTCGGTCCCGACCTCGACCTCGTCGTAAGAAATCTTGGCGGTCAACTCAGGCCTCCCGGTCGGCGCGGGCCACCAGCTTGGTGAACGCGGTCACGACGTGTTCGCCCGCCTCGTCGTGCACCTCACCGCGGATGTCGATGATGTCGTTGCCCGCCATGCTCTTGATGGCCTCGATGGTGGAGGTGACGCTCAGCCGGTCCCCGCTGCGCACCGGCCGGGTGTAGGCGAACTTCTGGTCGCCGTGCACCACCCGGCTGTAGTCCAGGCCCAGTTGCGGGTCCTCGATGACCTGTCCCGCGGCCTTGAAAGTGATCGCGAAGACGAACGTCGGCGGCGCGATCACATCGGAGTACCCGAGCGCCTTGGCTGCTTCGGCGTCGGTGTAAGCGGGGTTGGTGTCACCGATGGCCTCGGCGAATTCCCGGATCTTTTCCCGGCCGACTTCGTAGGAGTCGGTGGGCGGGTACGTGCGCCCCACAAATGACTGGTCGAGCGCCATGGGCTCGCAACCTCCCTGTACTGATGGTGATAACGCCGTGAGGCCGCCCCCACGAATGGGGACGGCCTCACGGACGAGCCTGTGTTATCGCGTCTCGCGGTGCGCAGTGTGCGAGTTGCAACGGGGGCAGTGCTTCTTCATCTCAAGACGGTCCGGGTCGTTGCGCCGGTTCTTCTTGGTGATGTAGTTCCGCTCCTTGCACTCCACGCAGGCCAGCGTGATCTTCGGGCGGACGTCGGTGGCAGCCACGTGAGTGCTCCTTGACGGACGGATGGTCGGGTTAACGCATAGAAGAGTAGCCGATCGGAGGACCGACCCCACAATCGGCTACTGTCAGTAGCGGTGACCGGACTTGAACCGGTGACACAGCGATTATGAGCCGCTTGCTCTACCGACTGAGCTACACCGCTGTGATGCGAGGGGACCCCGCCCGAGGGCGGGAACCTCACACATCAGAGCCCCAATACGGAATCGAACCGTAGACCTTCTCCTTACCATGGAGACGCTCTGCCGACTGAGCTATTGGGGCGAGCGATGAAGACATTACACGGCCCGCCGCCAAAGGTGAAATCCGTATTGGGCCGTGCCCCAACGGCCCCGGGCACCACACCGGTACGACTATTTCGCGCCTGCGCAACGCTCTCCCGGCAGCGTCCTAGGCTCGGAAGAACGCTGCGTGATCTTGCACGCCGGTGCTTTCGAGGAGCGCGATGTCCGACAGCAGTTCGCCGCAGCCCCAGTCGGGAAAGCCCGGCGGCGCCGGCCGGTACGCCAGGCCGGAAAGCGGTGCGCTGGTGCTGTGCGGGGCCCGGCTCGCCGACGGCCGGACGGTGGACGTACGGCTCGGCGGTGGGCACATCGAGGCCGTCGGGACGGCGGGCAGCCTCGCCCCGCAGGGCGCCCGCGTCGACCTCGCCGGCTACCTCCTGCTCCCGGCCCCCGCCGAGCCGCACGCACACTGCGACACCGCGCTGACGGCGGACTCCGACGGCCCCGCTTCCGGCTCTCCCGAGGACGTCCAGCGGCGGACGACCGAGGCCGCGTTGCTGCAGTTGGGGCACGGGGCCACCGCCTCGCGCAGCCACGTCAGGATCGGCGACGTCCAGGGCCTGCGCTCGCTGGAGGCGGTGTTGCAGGCCCGCAGGTCGCTGCGGGGGCTGGCCGATCTGGCGGCGGTGGCGGTGCCGCGGGTGCTGACCGGGGTGGCCGGTGCGGACGGGCTGGCGATGCTGCGGGACGCGGTGAAGATGGGCGCCTCTGTCATCGGTGGCTGCCCGGACCTCGACCCCGACCCCGCCGGGTACGTCGAGACGGTGCTGGAGCTGGCCGGCGAGCACGGCTGTCCGGTGGATCTGCACACCGACGGTGACGATCCGGCGCGGCTGGCGCGGTTCGCGGCGATGTCGGGCGGGCTGCGGCCGGGGGTCGCACTCGGCCCGTGTGCGGGGATGGCGCGGATGCCGCGGAGCGTGGCCGCGCGGGTCGCCGAGCAGTTGGCCGCCGCCGGCGTCGCCGTCGTCTGTCTGCCGCAGGGCGACTGCACGGGCCTGGAGCGCTACGGCTCGCGGGTGTCGCGGCCGGCGCCGGTACGGCTGCTGCGGGCGGCCGGGGTGCGGGTGGCGGCGGGCAGTGGGGCACTGCGGGACGTGGCGAACCCGGTGGGGCGCGGCGACCCCCTGGAGGCCGCGTACCTCCTGGCGTCCCTGGGCGAGGCCACACCGGAGGCGGCGTACGAGACGGTGAGCGCGGCGGCGCGGGCCACGCTGAGCCTGCCGGAGGTGCGGGTCGAGGCGGGCTTCCCCGCGGAGCTGCTGGCGGTGCGCGGGGAGCGGATCGCCGGGGTGCTCTCGCTCGCCTACAGCCGGATCGTGATCCACCGGGGGCGGGTGGTCGCCCGGACCAGCGCGGTGCGGGAGTACTGCGACTCGGCGGCGGAGGTGGCGCTGGAGCTGCCGCGGCAGTCGCAGCGCTGAGCCGCGGCGCTGAGCCGCGGCGGCGAGAAGGCGGCGGCACCCGGCCGGTCCCGCTCCGCGTGGCGGACGTTGGGCGTACGGTCGGGATCATGCGCATTGTCATCGCAGGTGGACATGGTCAGATCGCGCTGCGGCTGGAGCGGTTGCTCGCCAAGCGCGGGGACGAGGTCGCGGGCATCCTCCGTCGGCCGGAACAGGCCGGCGACGTGCTGGCCGCGGGTGCCGAGCCGGTGGTCTGCGACCTGGAGTCGGCGTCGGTGGAGGATGTCGCCCGGCACATGGAGGGGGCCGACGCGGCCGTCTTCGCGGCGGGCGCGGGCCCGGGCAGCGACGTGGGGCGCAAGGACACGGTGGACCGGGGCGCGGCGGCGCTCTTCGCGGACGCGGCCGAGGCCGCGGGCGTCCGGCGCTTCCTCGTCGTCTCCTCCATGGGCGCGGACCGTGAGCCGCCGGAGGGCACCGATCCGGTCTTCGCGGCGTATCTGCGGGCGAAGGGTGCCGCGGACGCGGACGTACGGGCCCGCGCCGGGCTGGACTGGACGATCCTGCGGCCCGGCCGGCTGACGAACGACCCCGGAACGGGCCGGGTGACGCTGGCGGAGTCGACCGGCCGCGACGAGGTGACCCGGGACGACGTGGCGGCCGTCCTGGCGGCGCTGCTCGACGAGCCGGGCACCATCGGCCGGACGCTGGAGCTGATCGGCGGGGAGGTGCCGGTGGCGGACGCGGTACGGGCGGTGGCGGGGCGCTGAGGACGGCGCGGCGTGGAGAGCCTGCGCGGCGCCGCACGTTGCGGGGCAGGCACCTTCGGGGTCGTCCACGGCCCGTCCACGCCCTCCGGGATGCGGCGTGCGGCGTGCGGCATCGAGGAGGCGGGAGAACCGCACCGACGGACGCGAGCGCGCATCACAAAGGGCCCCTGGCTTGCGGATTCCGCAAGCCAGGGGCCCTTTGCATTCCTGTGGCGGCGCCAGGATTCGAACCTGGGAAGGCTGAGCCGGCAGATTTACAGTCTGCTCCCTTTGGCCGCTCGGGCACACCGCCTGGGTTTGCTGCCGGGAGGCCCGCTGTGGGCGGTGCTCCGTGGCAACGACGTAAACCATACCCGATGACCGGGGGTGGTCTGCCACTCGATTCGGAAGCGCTGGATCTTGGTCGGGTGGCTAGGCTTGGCAGGCGGTCCGGGACGGGCCGTACCCCTGACGGATCTACGTACGAGGAGCCAACTCAACATGGCCGACTCCAGTTTCGACATCGTCTCGAAGGTAGAGCGGCAGGAGGTCGACAACGCCCTCAACCAGGCCGCCAAGGAGATCTCGCAGCGCTACGACTTCAAGGGCGTGGGCGCGTCGATCGAGTGGTCGGGCGAGAAGATCGAGATGCGGGCCAACGCCGAGGAGCGGGTGAAGGCCGTACTCGACATCTTCCAGTCCAAGCTGGTCAAGCGCGGGATCTCGCTGAAGGCGCTGGACGCCGGCGAGCCGCAGGCCTCGGGCAAGGAGTACAAGATCTTCGCCTCGATCGAGGAGGGGATCTCGCAGGAGAACGCGAAGAAGGTCGGCAAGATCATCCGCGAGGAGGGCCCGAAGGGCGTCAAGGCGCAGGTGCAGGGCGACGAGTTGCGGGTCAGCTCGAAGAGCCGGGACGACCTGCAGGCGGTGCAGCAGCTGCTGAAGGGCAAGGACCTGGACTTCGCCCTGCAGTTCGTGAACTACCGCTAGGAGCCCGGTTTTCGGGTGCCACAGGATGGGGCGGCGCGCTGCGGCGTGCCGCCCCACCTGTGTCCCGGGCGCCCCGCAACAGCCCGTACGCGTCCGGGCGGCGCGGGGCCGGGGCGGGAGGTCAGCGCACCGCGAACGGCGCGTCCGTCGGGACGATGTCGCGGCCGAGCGGCACGAGGGAGATCGGGATCATCTTGAAGTTGGCGATGCCGAACGGGATGCCGATGATCGTCACGCACAGCGCGAGGCCGGTGATGATGTGCCCGAGGGCCAGCCACCAGCCCGCGAAGATGATCCAGATGACATTGCCGATCGCCGAGCCGACACCGGCGTCATAGCGCTGGACGGTCGTCCGGCCGAAGGGCCACAGGGCATAGCCGGCGATCCGGAAGGACGCGATGCCGAAGGGGATCGTGATGATCAGGATGCAGCAGACGATTCCTGCGACGACATAGCCGATCGCCAGCCAGAAGCCGCTGAGGACCAGCCAGAGGACGTTGAGGATGAGCTTCATGATCAGCAGCCTTCCCAGGGCACGACGGAGAGTGTGTCTGCCGAGCTAGACGCGCTGAGTCCGGTGAATCGTTGCGTTCCTTGCGATGTCTTCGTATCGCGCCGTTGCCTTCGTAGCGCTGCCTTCATCATGCGATGAGTCCGTGCGGACGGCCACTCTCCGATTCCGGCACCGGGGCATCAGGGGCGACGGCCCGCCTGCCGTTCGAGGCGGGCGATGCGCTCGCGCATCGGGGGGTGGGTGGAGAACAGCCGGGACAGGCCCTCGCCCGCCCGGAACGGGTTGGCGATCATCATGTGGCCGGCGGTCTCCAGGCGCGGCTCGGGCGGCAGCGGCAGCTGCTGGGTGCCGGCCTCCAGCTTGCGCAGGGCGGAGGCCAGGGCCAGCGGGTCGCCGGTGAGCTGGGCGCCCGAGGCATCGGCCTCGTACTCGCGGGAGCGGCTGACAGCGAGCTGGATGAGGGAGGCCGCGACCGGGCCGAGGATCATGATCAGCAGCATGCCGAGGAGGCCGGGGCCCTCGTCGTCGTCGGAACGGCCCACGGGGATCAGCCAGGCGAAGTTGACGAGGAACATCACGACCGAGGCCAGCGCGCCCGCGACGGAGGAGATGAGGATGTCGCGGTTGTAGACGTGGCTGAGCTCGTGGCCGATGACGCCGCGCAGCTCGCGTTCGTCGAGCAGTTGGAGGATGCCGTCGGTGCAGCAGACCGCGGCATTGCGGGGGTTGCGGCCGGTGGCGAAGGCATTGGGCGCCTGGGTCGGGGAGAGGTACAGGCGCGGCATCGGCTGGCGGGCGGTGGTGGAGAGCTCCCGGACCATGCGGTACAGCTGTGGCGCCTCGAACTCGCTGACGGGGCGGGCGCGCATGGCCCGCAGCGCGAGTTTGTCGCTGTTCCAGTACGCGTACGCATTGGTGCCCAGGGCGACGAGAACGGCGATGATCAGGCCCGTACGGCCGAAGAGGCCGCCGATGACGATGATGAGGGCGGACAGGCCCCCGAGGAGTACGGCGGTCCTGAGCCCGTTGTGCCGGCGGTGCACGGTACGCCCTCCAAGAGGTGCGGCAGGGGAACCCTGTGCTGCGTTTCTCCACTCTCCGGTGGATCCTTACTCACTGGTCAACGCGGGATGAACGGGCCTGGTTCCCCGGTGTGCGAGCGGCGGGCCGGGCAGCGCGTACGGAGGCGCCCCGTGGGGCCGTGTCTCCGTACGGGTGGGCAGGCGGCCGTGCGGCCGTCCGGGGCGCCGGGCCTGCCGTGTGTGGCGGGCCCGGCCCGGCGGCTCAGAGCAGCGCGCCGGAGGCGAAGCGCAGCACGAGCTGCGGGGCGCCGGAGAGGGCGATGCCGAGGACGGCGGCGAGCGCGATGGCGGTGGCGAGCGGGGCCGGGAGGTCGGTGCGGTGCGGCGCCTGCGCGGGAGCGGCCTCGGGAGCCCGGGCCGCCGCGGTCTCCTCCGCTCCCCGGAAGAGGACCGTGGTCCACTGCAGGTAGTAGTAGAGCGCGATCACGACATTGACCGCCATGACCACGGCGAGCCAGGCCAGGCCCGCGTCGACGGCCGCGGAGAAGACCGTGACCTTGGCGAACAGGCCGATGATGCCCGGCGGCAGGCCGGCGAGGCAGAGCAGGAAGAAGCCGAGGGCGAGCGCCACCAGGGGCCGCCGGTGGTACAGGCCCCGGTAGTCGGTGATCCGGTTGGCGGGCCGGGTGCGGGCCACTACGGCGGCGACGGCGAAGGCGCCGAGGTTCACGGCCGCGTACATCAGGGCGTAGGCGACGGTGGAGCCGATGGCGTGCGCCGGGTCGTGGAGGTAGCCGGCCGCCGCGATCGGGACCAGGAGGTAGCCGGCCTGGCCGACGGAGGACCAGGCGAGCAGGCGGACGGCGCTGTGGGCGCGGCGGGGGTCCTGGCGCAGGGCCGCGACATTGCCGACGGTCATGGTCAGCGCGGCCAGGACGGCCAGCGCCGGCCCCCAGACACCGGCGTAGGAGGGGAAGCCCTGGACCGTGACGAGGATCAGGCCGGAGAAGCCGACGGCCTTGCCGACCACCGAGAGGTAGCCGGCGATGGGCAGCGGTGCGCCGACGTAGGTGTCCGGCACCCAGAAGTGGAACGGCGCGGCCGCGGTCTTGAAGGCGAAACCGACGAGGGTCAGGGCGACACCGGCGCTCGCCAGGGTGGCCAGTCGCGGGTCGGGGAGGGCGGTGAGCGCGTGTGCCACCCGGGAGAGGTGCAGGCTGTCGGTGGCCGCGTACAGGAAGCTCACGCCGAGCAGCATCACGGCGGTGGCGGCCACCGAGGACAGGAAGAATTTCAGTGCCGCCTCGGAGGAGAGCCGGTCCCCGCGGCGCAGCCCGACCAGGGCGAAGGCGGGCAGCGAGGCGACTTCGAGCGCGATGACGAGGGTGGCCAGGTCCCGGGAGGCGGGCAGCAGGGCGGCACCGGCCGCCGAGGACAGCAGCAGGAACCAGTATTCGCCGGCGGGCAGGTCGTGGTCCCTGATGGTGTCGACGGACAGCAGGGCGGTCAGCAGCGCCCCGGCGAGCACCAGGAACTGGATGACCAGGGCGAACGGGTCGGCCACATAGCTGCAGACGTCGGGGTGGCCGGACAGGCAGAAGGTGCGGCGGTCGCCGCCCAGGAGCGGCAGGAGGGAGAGCGCGGCGAGCGCGAGGCCGGCCGTGGCGATCCACCCCAGCAGCGGCTTGCGGGCCGCGGGGAGGAAGAGGTCGGCGACGAGCACCACCAGGGCGACGGCCGCGGTGAGGGTGGGCGGCGCCAGGGCGAGCCAGTCGACGGACTGGACCAGCGAGGGGACCGAGCTCATCACTTACCGCCTCCGAGGAGCTGCTGGACGGCCGGGTCGGTGAGGCCGAGGAGGGCCGCGGGCCACAGTCCGGCGAGGACGGTGAGGGCGGCCAGGGGGGTCCAGGCCGCGTATTCGTAGCGCGCGAGGTCGGGCACGGCGGGGGCCGGCGCGGGCGTGCCGTCCGGGTCCGCGCCGGTCCCGCCGTGCGGGTCCGCGGTGCCGAGCACGGCGGCCCCGGCCAGGTCCACCGAGCCGCCCATGCAGACCCGGCGGACGACGAGGAGCAGATAGGCGGCGGTCAGCAGGGTGCCGAGACCGGCCAGGACCATGAACGTCAGGAAGGCGGGGCGGCTGAGGCCGGCGGCCGGACGGAAGGCGCCGAACATCGCCAGCATCTCGCCCCAGAAGCCGGCCAGTCCGGGGAGGCCGAGGGAGGCGACGGCCCCGAAGGCGAGCAGGCCGCCGAAGCGGGGTGCCCGGGCGTAGAGGGCGGCACCGGACGGGGCGGGAAGCAGCGCGGCGGCGCCGGCCCCCGCGGGCCGGGGGCCGGGCGCGGAGCGGGCGAGGGTGTCGAGGTCGGTGCTGCCGGTGCGGTCCTTGAGCGCGCCGACCATGAAGAAGAGCAGGCCGGTGATCAGGCCGTGCGCGATGTTGGCGAACAGCGCGCCGTTCACGCCGGTGGGGGTCATGCTGGCGATGCCGAGCAGGACGAAGCCCATATGGCCGACCGAGCTGTAGGCGATCAGGCGCTTGAGGTCGCCCCCGGCTCCCTTGCGGACGAGAGCCAGGCAGGCGAGCGAGCCGTAGATGATGCCGACGGCGGCCAGCGCGGCGAGGTACGGCGCGAAGGTGTGCATGCCCTCGGGCGTGATGGGCAGCGCGATCCGTACGAAGCCGTAGGTGCCCATCTTCAGCAGGACGCCGGCCAGCAGCACCGAGCCGACGGTGGGGGCGGCGGTGTGCGCGTCGGGCAGCCAGCTGTGCAGCGGCCACATCGGGGACTTGACGGCCAGTCCGATGCCGATCGCGAGCACCGCGAGAAGCTGAACCGTGTGGCTGAGCTGGGCTTTCGGGCCGTTGTCAGTGGCCAGTGCCACCATGTCGAACGTGCCGGATTTCACGCCGATGAGGAGGAGGCCGAGCAGCATCACGACGGAGCCGAGCAGCGTGTAGAGGATGAACTTCCAGGCCGCCGCCTGCTTGTGGGCACCGCCCCAGCGGGCGATGAGGAAGTACATCGGGATGAGGACCATCTCGAAGGCGAGAAAGAAGAGCATCAGGTCGAGGACGGCGAAGGTGGCGAGGGTACCGGCCTCAAGAGTGAGCAGCAGGGCCACAAATGCCTTGGGTGACGGGCCCGTTGGCATCCGGAAGTAGCTGTAGAGCGCGCAGAGGAAGGTCAGCAGCGCGGTCAGGACGAGGAGGGGGAGCGAGATGCCGTCGACGCCGAGGTGGATACGGATGTCGAGCGCCGGGATCCAGCTGATGTCGGTGGTGGCCTGCATACGGGCCGGGTGGCCGTGGTCGAAGCCGGCGGCCAGGGCGATGGCCGCGGCGAGCACGACGCCGGTGACGGTCACGCCGTGGCGCAGTACGGCCTGGTCGGGGTTCTTGCCCTGCAGGCCGGGCGGCGGCGGGAGCAGTGCGGCGAGCGCGCCGACGAGGGGCAGGACGACGAGGCCCGCGAGGAGAAGCTGCATAGCGGTGTGATTCACGGGTCAGGCCCTCCTCAGGGTTTCGGCTCCGGCGAGGCAGGCCACGAGGGCTGTCGGCTGGGCGTACGGGTGTCGGCCCCCGGGGGATGGCAGCACGTCAGGCTCCCGTGCCCGTGGCGACGAGGACGGCGGCGATGGCCAGGACCAGCGAGCCCGCGAGCAGCGCGCCGAGGTAGGTCTGCACGTTCCCGGTCTGGGCCCGGCGGACGGCGGCACCCAGCCAGCGCGGTGCGGCGCCCGCCCCGCGGACGTAGGTGTCGACGACCTCACGGTCCAGGAAGCGGACGAGCGTGGCCGCGGCGCGTACGGGCCGCACGAAGAGCACGGAGTAGACGGCGTCGAGATGGAAGCCGACGGCCGCATGCGGCTGCAGCGGGCCGAGGAGGAGGCGGCCGGGGTCGGCCGGGTCCGCGGCGCCGGCGTTGTCGCCGTAGACCGCGGCGTGGGTGGCGATGGCCGTCTCCTCGGCGGCCTCGGGGCCCGCGTCCGGGGCGGCCACGACCGCACCGATGGGGGTGCGGGCGGCCAGGGCGGTGGTGTGGCGCCAGGCGCCGTAGGTGACCAGGCCGCCGACGAGGGCGATGCCGGTACCCAGGACGGAGGTGGTCAGGGTCGGCGCGAGCGAGCGTCCGTCGAACCACTCGGGCAGGAGCGGGGCGGCCAGACCCAGTGCGACGGTCGGGACGAAGAGCGCCCACAGGACGGCGTTCATCACGACCGGCTGCCGGCCGTGGTCGGGGGCTTCGGCCCCCGTGCCGCGGAAGGCCCGCAGCCACAGCCGGGTGGCGTAGGCCGCGGTGAGGAGGGCGGTGAGCAGTCCGGAGACCAGGACGGTCCAGCCGGCCGCGCCGGGGATGCCGTGCGCGGCGCCGGTGGCGGCGTGTTCGGCGGCGCCCAGGACGGCTTCCTTGGAGAAGAAGCCGGCGAACGGCGGGATCGCGGCGAGCGCGAGCAGCGCGACGGTCATGGTCCAGTAGGCGTCCGGGATGCGCCGGGCCAGGCCGCTCATCCGGGACATCGCGGCCAGCGAGTTGGTGCCCGCGGCGTGGATGATCACGCCCGCGCCGAGGAAGAGGAGGGCCTTGAACGCACCGTGCGAGATGAGGTGGAAGACGGCGGCACCGCGGTCGCCGACGGCCAGCGCGCCGAGCATGTAGCCGAGCTGGCCGACCGTCGAATAGGCCAGCACGCGCTTGATGTCGTCCTGGGCGAGCGCGGCCAGACCGGAGCCGACCATGGTGAGCGCGGCCATGACGGCCATCACCACCAGCGCGGCCGCGGAGGCCGCGAAGACGGGGAGGAGACGGGCCACGACATAGATACCGGCCGCCACCATCGTCGCGGCGTGGATCAGCGCCGAGACCGGCGTCGGGCCGGCCATCGCGTCCGGGAGCCAGGTGTGCAGCGGGAACTGCGCCGACTTGCCCGCGACACCGCCCAGCAGCAGCAGCGCGATCAGCGTCGGGTGGTCCAGCCCGCCGCTCGCGACGGAGCCGAGGATGCCGGTGATGCGGAACGTTCCGGCGTCGGCGGCCAGCGCGAAGATGCCGAAGAGGAAGGGGACATCGCCGAGCTTGGTGACGACGAAGGCCTTCAGGGAGGCGGCCCGGGCGGCCTCGGTCTCCCAGTAGTGGCCGACGAGGAAGTAGGAGCAGATGCCCATGACTTCCCAGCCGACCAGCAGCATCATCAGGTCGCCGGTGTAGACGACCAGCAGCATCGCGGAGGTGAAGAGGGAGACCAGCGCGGCATAGGAGGGGTAGCGCGGGTCGTTGCGCAGATAGCCGGTGGAGTAGAGCTGCACGCAGGTCGCCACGACACCGACCAGGACGGCGATCAGTACGGCGAAGCCGTCGAGGTGCAGGGCCAGATCGATGGGGATCGAGCCGGTCGGGGTGAGCTCGGTGGCGACGTCGGTGGCCGGGCCGGTGCCCTGCCCGACGGCGACGAGCACCGCGAGCACGGCGGCGGCCAGGGTCGGCAGCACCGCCAGCGGCCGCACGAAACCGGGCGCCCGGCGGCCCAGGAGAAGGCCCGCGACGGCCCCGAGGAAGGGCAGGAGGGGAACGAGTACGGCAGTGGTCGTGAGCGTCACGCGGCGGCCTCCGCCGTGGTGTCCGGCTGCGGTTCCCCGTCCGCGGCCCCCGGCTTCTCGGCGAGGTCACGGAGCCGGTCGATGTCGGAGCTGCCGCGGTTGCGGTGGACGAGCAGCACGATCGCCAGGCCGATGCCGATCTCGGCGGCGGCGATGGCGATGGTGAAGAGGGTGAGCGCCTGGCCGGCGTGCAGGGTGTCGCGCAGCCAGACGTCGAAGGCGACGAGGTTGAGGTTGACGGCGTTGAGCATCAGCTCGACGGACATCAGCACCAGGATCGCGTTGCGGCGGGCCAGCACGCCGTACAACCCGGTGCAGAAGAGGAGGACGGCGAGGACGGCCGGGTAGGCGAGATGCATCAGCGCTGCTCCTCTCGGGGGGCGGGGGCGGCGGGAGCGCGGGCGGCACCGTTGGTGAGGGCCGCCGCCGCGGCCTCGCCCGCACCCGACTTGCGGGACAGCACGATCGCCCCGACGAGCGCGGCCAGCAGCAGCACGGACAGCGCCTCGAAGGGCAGCACCCAGTACTGGAAGAGGCTGCGTCCGGATGCCTCGGTGGAGCCCTGGGCGGCGCCGTCGAGGTTGATCCAGGTGGCACGGAAGGCGTCGACCACGACCCAGACCAGCGCGGCCGCCGAGGCAAGGGCCACGACGAGCGCGGCCCAGCGGTTGCCCGAATCGGCGTCCGGGGAACGGCCGATGGGCGCCTTGGTGAGCATCAGCCCGAAGAGCAGGAGGACGACGACCGAACCGACGTAGATCAGTACCTGCACCCAGGCGATGAACTCGGCCGTCAGGAGCAGATATTCCACGGCGACCCCGCCGAGGGCGACGACCAGCCAGAGGGCCGCGTGCACCAACTGCCGGGTGGTGACGGTCAGGACGGCCGCGCCGAGGGTGGCGATCCCGACGAGGACGAAGGCGATCTCGACGCCGCTGGGCGACAGGAAGCCGTGGCCGGCTGCGGTGGCGGCGAGCGTCACGTGCCCTCCCCTGGGGTGTCCGGTCGGTCCTGCGGCGCCTCTTCCCGGGCCTCGGCCTGAGCCGCCTGCTGGGCGGCGAGCTTGTCCGCTGCCTTGCGGGCGGCGGTGAGCTCCTTGGGATCCTCGGCGGCCGGGTCGAGCGCCGGCGGCTCGGGCACCGTCCACATCCACTCGCGGAGCTTGTCGCGCTCGTGGGTCAGCTCGCGGATGTCCGTCTCGGCGTACTCGAATTCGGGTGACCAGAAGAGCGCGTCGAAGGGGCAGACCTCGATGCAGATGCCGCAGTACATGCACAGCGCGAAGTCGATCGCGAAGCGGTCCAGCACGTTACGGCTGCGCTCACGGCCTCCGGGGGCGGCCGGCGGCACCGTCTCCTTGTGGGAGTCGATGTAGATGCACCAGTCCGGGCACTCGCGGGCGCAGAGCATGCAGACCGTGCAGTTCTCCTCGAACAGCCCGATGACGCCGCGGGTACGGGGCGGGAGGTCGGGCTGGACGTCCGGGTACTGCGCGGTGACCGATCGCTTCGTCATCGTCCGCAGGGTGACGGCCAGCCCCTTGGCGAGGCCGGAACCGGGGAAGCTCATGACGAGATCACCACCTTGACGACGCCGGTGAGGGCGATCTGGGCGAGGGCGAGCGGGATGAGGACCGTCCAGGCGAGCTTCTGCAGCTGGTCCTCGCGCAGCCGCGGGTAGGTCACCCGCAGCCAGATGACGCCGAAGGCGAGGATCACGGTCTTCAGCAGCGTCCACAGCCAGCCCAGGCCGTCGGCGCCGAACGGGCCGTGCCACCCGCCGAGGAAGAGGACGGAGGTCAGCGCGCAGAGGACGACGATGCCCGCGTACTCGGCGAGGAGGAAGAGCGCGAAGCGCAGTCCGGTGTACTCGGTGTACGCACCGAAGATGATCTCCGAGTCGGCGACCGGCATGTCGAACGGCGGCCGCTGGAGCTCGGCGAGCCCGGCGGTGAAGAAGACCACGCCGCCGACGAGCTGCCAGGGCACCCACCACCAGTGGAAGGCCTCGATGATGCCGGGCAGCGAGAGCGTGCCGGCCGCCATCGCGACCGACGCCGCGGCCAGCAGCATCGGCAGCTCGTACGCGAGCAGCTGTGCGGCCGTCCGCAGACCGCCGAGCAGCGAGAACTTGTTCGCCGAGGCCCAGCCCGCCATCAGCGAGCCGAGCACGCCGACGCCCATGACGGCGAGGACGAAGAAGATTCCCGCGTCCAGGGCCTGACCCACGGCGTTGTGCGGGCCTATCGGGATGGCGACCAGGACCAGGAGGTACGGCAGCAGGGCGACGGCGGGCGCGAGTTGGAAGATCCGCCGGTCGGCGCCGGCCGGAACGATGTCCTCCTTCTGCGCGAACTTCACCCCGTCGGCGACCAGTTGCGCCCAGCCGTGGAACCCGCCCGCGTACATGGGACCGAGGCGGCCCTGCATATGAGCCATGACCTTGTGCTCGGTCTGCCCGATGACCAGGGGGAACACCAGGAAGACGACGAAGACGGCGACGAGGCGCAGCGCGATGTCGAGCGCGTCGCTCATGGGGTGTCGCCTCCTTCCGGGGCCTGGGGCTCGGGCTTTGTCTCCGGCGCGGGCTTTGTCTCCGGCGCGGCCTGGTCCGGCCTTCTCTCAGACTCGGCCGGCTCGGGCTGTTCGGTCTCCGGTCCGGACGTCTGCGCCTGCTCGGGCCTCTCCACGCCGGGCTTCCCGGACTCGTCGACCTTCGCGGTTTCGTCGAATGCCGGACGCGCGTGGTGCCATGGCGCGTCGGACGAGCGCGGGGGAGCCGCCTTGGGGGCCGCCGCCTCCGGGGCCGCCGCCGGCGTCTCCTCCGTCGGGGCCGCTTCCGCCGCC
This sequence comes from Streptomyces sp. TM32, assembly GCF_004122755.1. NCBI lineage: Bacteria > Bacillati > Actinomycetota > Actinomycetes > Kitasatosporales > Streptomycetaceae > Streptomyces > Streptomyces sp. TM32. Next base: position 2,340 of record NZ_SDIG01000008.1, on the reverse strand, counting down.
TGCTGCTGACCGGCCGAGCCCGCGCTCGCCGACCGCGTACGACGGGCCGGGCGCTCCGGCCGTTCGGTCCCCGCCGGAGCCTCCGGCGTGCCGGCTGCCTCCCCGGCGGCCTGCTGACTGGCCGAGCCCGCGCCGGCGGTCCGGGTCCGCCGGGCCGGGCGCTCGCCCGCGGCGGCACCGGCCGCACGGGCACCGCCCGCGGCCCGCGCGCCCCGCGCCGGCCGCGCGGGTGCCGGCGGCAGCTGGCCCTTGAGCGGGCCCCATTCGTTCGGGTCCGGGACGCCCGGGGGCAGCATCTGGCGGCGCTTGGGCCCGCCGTGCTCGGGCTCCCCCGGCTCCTTGGCCCCGGGCCAGGCCTTCGCCACCCGCGCCGCCAGCACGAAGTCCTTGCGCAGCGGGTGCCCTTCGAAGCTGTCCGGGAGCAGCAGCGGTACGAGGTGCGGATGGCCGGTGAAGTCGACGCCGAACATCTCGTGGGTCTCGCGCTCGTGCCAGCCCGCGCCCGCGTACACCTCGACGGCGGTGGGCAGCGCGGCCGCCTCGTGCGGCACGGTCGTCCGCACGATCAGCCGGCGTACGGTGCCGGGGCGCGCCACATCCGCGAGATGGGCGCAGATCCGGAAGCCGGTGCCGGGCTCGTCGACGGCGCTCAGCCAGTCGAAATAGCTGCAGCCCAGGTCGTCCCGGGCGGCCGTCAGCGCGGTGAGCCAGCCGTCCGCCGGGACGTCAACGGTCAGCAGGTCGTACGCCAGCTCCGCCGTGGCCCCGGTGCCGAAGATCTCGCTCGCGGGCCGCGGCAGCCAGCCGACGACGGGCTCGGCCGCGGGCGCTTCCGGCTGCTCCGGCGCCGCCGACTGCTCGGCGCTCGCCGACTCCTGCTCGGGCTGCTCGGGCTTCTCCGGCTGCTTGAGCTTCTCGGGCTGCTCAGGCTTGTCGGGCTGCTCGCTCATCGGGGCTCCTCCCCCGCCGTCGTCGGCGCGGGCGGCGTGACGAGTCCGCTGCGCAGCGCGGCCGCCGAGGGCCGGGCCGCGCCGCCCTTCGCGTAGCGCTCCCCCAGCGACTCGCGGGCGATCTTCTCCTGGAGCTTGAGGATGCCCTGGAGCAGCGCCTCCGGACGCGGCGGGCAGCCCGGGACGTACACATCGACCGGGATGATCTGGTCGACGCCCTTGGTGACCGAGTACGAGTCCCAGTAGGGGCCGCCGCAATTGGAGCAGGCCCCGAAGGAGATGACGTACTTCGGCTCGGGCATCTGCTCGTAGAGCCGCTTGACCGCCGGCGCCATCTTGTCGGTGACCGTGCCGGAGACGACCATCAGGTCGGCCTGGCGCGGACCGGGCGCGAACGGGATCACGCCGAGCCGGATGAAGTCGTGCCGCGCCATGGAGGCGGCGATGAACTCGATGGCGCAGCAGGCGAGGCCGAAGTTGAAGACCCACAGGCTGTAGCGGCGGCCCCAGTTGAGGACCACCTTCATCGGTTCGGGCGCGAGCCGGGCGAGGGTGCCCAGGCGCCGTGGCTCCGGCAGGAACTCGGCCCTGGCGCCCTCGGACGCGGCTGCGGATCCGTGGGGTGCGGGGTTCACGTCCATTCCAGGACGCCCTTCTTCCATGCGTAGAGCAGGCCGACGGTGAGGAAGCCGAGGAAGACGAACATCTCCACCAGCGTCACACCACCGAAGCCGGGGGCGGCGAAGATCGTCGCCCAGGGGAACAGGAAGATCGAGTCGACGGCGAAGATGACGTAGAGGAAGGCGTAGACGTAATAGCGGACCTGGGTGTGTGCCCAGCCCTCGCCGACCGGGTCCACGCCGCATTCGTACGTCAGCAGCTTCTCGGGCGTCGGCACCACCGGCCGCAGCAGCCGCCCGGCCCCGAAGGCCACGGCGACGAAGAGCACACCGATCACCGCGATGCTCCCGACGACCGAGTAGCCCTGGAAATAGTCCGCGGCGACGGTGGTGCGTCCGGTCGCGTCCACCACGTCCGCCCCTCGCTCCCTGACTGCGCTTGTTCAACGACTTCGACGATCTGTACGGACGGGAGTCTAGGCCCTGGCCGGGCCGCCCCGATAAGCCGCGTCGTCGCCGACGGTGAGCTTGTCCCTACTTCGCCCTTCCTGGGCGGCAGGGAGCGTAGACCGGACGCCAGGTTGTCTCAGCAGGTGTCTCACAGAGCGGACGCAGGAGGGGGCTGCGGAGGCCGGCCGTCCCCTCCACTGGGCCACTCATCGGGACGGGCCGTCCGGGGGCCGGGGAGGGGCGGAAGGGGCTCCGTAGGGGACGGCCGGCCTCCGCAGCCCCCTCCTGCGTCCGCTCTGTGAGACACCTGCTGAGACAAC
>NZ_SDIG01000087.1:0-26445 GCF_004122755.1 Streptomyces sp. TM32 | reverse complement strand
CAGGCAGTGTCCGATTCGTCCTGGGGGGCCGTACGCCGTGACCGCGCTGGAGCTGCAACAGCCCACCGACCCCGGCGCCGCCACCCGCACCGCCTTCTCCGTCCGGCAGTTCGGCGGCAGCGTCGGTGTGGCCCTCTTCGGCACCTTCCTGGCCGACCGGCTGGCCCGCCGGCTCGGCGACCGGCCGCCGCGGTCGGCCCCGCTGCCCGACCCGGAGTCGCTCACCCCGCTCCTGGCGCGGGCGCTGCCCGCCCCGCTGCGCGACGGCTATGCCGCCGCGTCCGCGCACGTCCTGCCGGGGATCTTCTGCTACCTCGTGCCGGTCCTCGTCCTGGCCCCTGTGCTCGCCTTCTTCCTGAAAGAGAAACCCCTGGTGTCCCACGCCCCGCATGCTCCGCAGGCCTCCACCACCCCGCAGGCGCCGTACGGCGACCCGACCGACCCCGCCGCCGTACCGCAGGCACGTACCGCCACGGCCACCGATGCCGTCAACTCCCGTGACTCCGGGCCTGCTTACTCTCGTATGCGCCGGCACTCCGCCGGTGTGCCCGCGGCCGCGGCCGGTGTCCCGGTGTGCGGCACCGTCCAGCACCACGACGGCAGCATCGTGCCGCGTGCCGCGCTGACCCTCATCGATGTCGCCGGCCGGCAGATCGGCCGCGGCGCCACCGGCGAGGACGGCCGGTACGCGCTGAGCACGCCGGGCGCCGGCTCCTATGTGCTGATCGCGGCGGCGGGCGGGCACCAGCCGCAGGCCGTCACCGTCACCGTCGGCGAGCGACCGGTCGAGCTGGACGTCGTGCTCGGCGGCGCGGGGCGTCTCGCGGGCACCGTCACCACCGCCGACGGCACTCCCGTACGCGATGCCATGGTCACCCTCACCGATGTCCGCGGTGAGGTGGTGGCCACCACCCGCAGTGGGCGCGAAGGCGGCTATGTCATCGGGGACTTGGTGGCAGGCGAGTACACGCTGGCGTCCAGCGCCCCGGCGTTCCGGCCGGCCGCCCTGCCGGTGACCGTCCAGGCATCCCGGGAGACCCGCCAGGACATCGAGCTGGCCGGCGGCGCGGTGCTGCGTGGGACCGTACGGGCCGGTGGCGGCCGGCTCGTCGAGGACGCCAGGGTCACGCTGCTGGATGCCGCCGGCAATGTCGTCGACACCGCGATCACCGGCTCCGACGGGCTGTTCCGCTTCGTGGACCTGTCGGCCGGTGAGTACACCGTCATCGCCGCCGGATACCCGCCGGTGGCCACCGTCCTGCAGGTGGCGGGCGGCGGCCGCACCGAACGCGATCTCCAGCTGGGGCACGAGGACTGAGCCGGTCGCGGCGGCCGGTGCGCGCGGTGCGCGGGTGCGCCCGTGGCGAGTGTGCCGGCCGCCGCACCTGCCCCGCGCCGCACCGGATCGTGGTGTGGTGCGGGGCAACGCCCTTGTATGCCGGGCGGGTTGGGAGGGTCGGCCCGCCGGGCTCAGGACGGCTGTCGGGGCCGGCCGGGCAGGACGGCGGGGGCCGGGCCGAAGCGCAGCCGGGTGAGCAGCGGGCAGTCGTTGCGGAGCAGCGGTAGGTCCGTGAGCCGGGGCGCGAGCCGGCCGAGGAGGCCGCGGCCCGCGGGGAGTGGGACGCCGGACACCTCGCCGATGGCCGGATGGGCCGTGCGCAGCTCGGTCCGCTCGGTCGCGTCCATGCCCCAGGGCATCGGGGGCAGGCGATGGCCGCCGAGCCCCTTCGTACCGCCGCGGGTACGGGCACTGAACCGCCGCGAGACGGTGTCGAAGACCATGGTGCCGCCGGGAAACGCTTCGGCGCAGACGCCGATCAGCCGGGTCGCCTGCGCGCGCTCCAGATACATCAGCAGGCCCTGAGCGGTCACCAGCACACCGCGTGCGGGGTCGATCCGCGCCGTCCACCGGCGCTCGCGCACGTCGCAGGCGAGCAGGCGCTGCCGGGGGCCGTGCGGCAGTACGCGGCCGCGCAGCGCCAGCGGATCGGGGAGGTCGACGGTGACCCAGCGGGCCCGGCCGTTGTCCACCCGCCAGAACTGGGTCTCCAGGCCCTCGCCGAGGGCGACCACGGTGCCGTCCGGATGGTCGGCGAGGAACTCACGGACCACCTCGTCGAAGGCGAGCGCGCGCAGCGCGATGGCCTGCGCGAGCCAGGGCCGGGGGGCGCCCAGCCGCTCCAGGAAGGGGAATTCGAGCTCGGCCATGAGCTGGACGGCGCGCGGATCGGGCAGCACCGTGTCCGGGCGGGCGGCTTCGGCGGCGCGGTGCTGGAGCGTCCACAGCGCCGTCTCGGGAACTCCCGTGAGGTGCGCCTTGACGCGTTGTGGTGCCGCGTTCCCGTCGGGAGGGGGCGTGGGGCGGGGAATGGACGGGGAGGTCGGTTCGCGGCCCGTCGTGTGCACTGCCTCGATCATGTGGCGTTGATATCGGCGGCCGTACCCCGGCCGGGGCCGATCGGGGGGCCGGTCACCCTGGGGGGTGCTAAGTCGTACCGCGCGGTGCCGGACCCGGCCTGGTGCGGGGGGGCCGCCCCGCACCGGGTCCGGTCCGTGCGGTCAGCGCGCCAGATCGCGGTGGACGATCCGGGCGGCGTTCTCGACGGTGTCGACTCCGTAGTCCATGGTGTGGCTGCCGGTGGACAGGACGGCCATGCCGTAGTCGTGGCTGTTGCCGGTGAAGGCGCCGACGCTGTTCACCCGCCAGCCGCCCTTCTCACGCGGCAGCCAGCCGTTCTTGACGTGCACGGCCGCGCCGGCCGGGGCGCCGGCGGGTGCCCCCCACCGCTGCTCGGGGACGACCCGGTGCATCAGATCGAGCGCATAGCCCCGGGAGTGCTCGGTGAGCACCGGGGTGTCCGTGGTGAGCAGCCGCATCAGCGTCAGCTGGTCGTGCGCGGTGATCTGGGTGAGGCCCCAGGCCCCGTCCTTGCCCGGGACGGTGTCCCGCATGGCGGCCAGCGACAGGAAGTGCTGGACGCCGGCCGGGCGTACCCGGTGCCAGAGGGCGGTGGTGGCGTCGTTGTCCGACTTGGTGATCATGTCGGTGGTCAGGTCCACCTCGTGCGGCGTCAGCGTGCGGTGCGCCTCCTCGGCCTGTCGCAGCAGGGCGCCGAGCACGGTGACCTTCACCACACTGGCCGAGTCGAAGTGGGCGCCGGCCTTGAATTCGCAGGTGGTCCTGGTGGTCCGGTCGTAGACCGCCAGTGCGGAGGCGCCCTTGCGCCCGGTGAGGGCGCCGGCGAGGTCCCGGGACAGCGCCGGCGCCAGGCCCGGCTTCTTCGACGTGCATACGACCTGGGAACCGCCCGAGGGGGAGCTGGCGGTCTCGGCCGAGGCCGGGGTCGCCGAGGTGAGCACCGTGAGCAGTGATCCGGCAGCCACGACCGCGGCCAGCCCGCGCCGTGTGCAGGTCGATATGCGTGGTCCGTGCATGAGGGTGGTCCTGTCCCGCTGGGTGTCGAAGACCCCGCTCTCGGGCGGCCGGCCTCGCGCGACCGCCTCAGCTGCGGGTCTCGGCGGCCGTGCGTCGGCCGGCTTCCCGGTTCATGGGTCACGGTGACGATACGTGGCGGGGGTGCGGACCCCTCAGGGAATTGGAGGGGAATTGTCCGTATTGGGCGAGGGTGTCGGGGTGTGACATTCGCCAAATCAGGGGGGTGGCGTCGGGGGTACTCCTAGGGGCGTGGCAGCGGGGTGCGGGGCCGGGGGACGGCGCGGGGGCGGCGGCGGTTGACGGCCGCGCGGCGGCGTCGCGCCCCGGCGATCAACTGGCGGCTGCGGAGGGCCATCTCGATCTCGAAGCGGGTGCGCGGGTCGCGGAGGCGGGCGCCGAACAGCTTCTCCAGCTGGCGCATCCGGTAGCGCACCGTCTGGGGGTGGATGCTGAGCGCCTTGGCCACCTCCGGGGCCCCCATGCCGCTGAGCCAGGCCAGCAGGGTCGCCTCCAGCCGCTCGCACCGCTCCGGCGTCAGCCCGGCGAGCGGACTGAGCCGGCGGGCTATCAGCGTGTGGGTCAAGGACTCGTCCTGGAGGAGCAGCAGGGAGGAGAGGTGGTCGTCGACGAACACCACGCCGGCGTCCGGGCCGTCGTACACGGCCGCCAGATCCAGTAGCCGGGACGCGGCGCGCACGGAGGCGGTGGCCTCGTGCGGGGACACCGTATGACCGACGACGGCCGCGCGGTGGCGTAGTACGCCCTTCAGCCTGGCCCGTCCTTCCTTGCCGTCGGCGAGTGCGGCGGGTATCAGCAGCCCCGGTGCCTCACCCGGCGCACTGACGAGGCAGTCGCCGAGGGCGGACGCCACGAGGTGGATGTCCGTGTCGCTGCGCAGCATGACCGCACGCACCTTGTCGGGCAGCGGGTTGCCGCTCCGGAGCACGTTCTCGATCAGTCGGGTGACCTGGTGGTGACCGCCGCGTTCCAGGACTTCCTTGAAGCCCGGATTGCGATCGCAAAGGTTTTGCGCGATCAGTTCGGTCAGGATCGCGAGTTGGTCGTCTTCGCTGTCGGCCCGTCCGTCACCGCAGTGCGGTAAACGGACACCGTTCAGTACTTCGCTCACCATTCTGCCTCTGTCTCATCGCATGGAAAGCTGGTCCGGCATTTTTCTACCCCACCTGGCACGTGCCGTCGGCAGTTGACAGGACTCGTTCAGAAGTCCTTTCGGATTCCGTCTGAAGTCCTTGCGCTTTGCGACAGAAACTGTTTGAGATGCGGCGCGACACGAGCGTACCGCCCCTTCCGCCCCTCAGGAATCCCTTCTTCCGCTACGCCGGGATCACGCTGAGTGGTCAACGTGCGGTTTGCAGAAGGCACCGGACGGGGCGTCACCCCCCAAGGGCCTTGGCAGGACTGGCCAATCCGTTCGGCGGCTTCGACACTGTGGGGGATCGGTGCGTACCGACTCGTGCCTGCGATAGGACTGGTGACTGTGAAGATCCTCATCTCCGCGGACATGGAGGGCGCCACCGGCGTGACCTGGCCCGCCGATGTGCTGCCCGGTACGCCCCAGTGGGAGCGCTGCCGCGCCATGTTCACCTCCGACGTCAACGCGGCGATCGCCGGCTTCTTCGCCGGCGGGGCCGACGCGGTGCTGGTCAACGAGGCGCACTGGACGATGCGCAACCTGCTGCTGGAACAGCTCGACGAGCGCGCCGAGATGCTCACCGGCCGGCACAAGTCGCTGAGCATGGTCGAAGGGGTGCAGCACGGCGACGTCGACGGGATCGCCTTTGTCGGCTACCACACCGGGGCCGGCACCGAGGGCGTCCTCGCGCACACCTACCTCGCCAACACCCTTACCGGGGTCTGGGTCGACGGCACCCGGGCCAGCGAGGGGTACCTCAACTCCCTCGTGGTCGCCGAGTACGGCGTACCGGTGGTGCTGGTCACCGGCGACGACCGCACCTGCCAGGACGCGCTGGGGTACGCCCCGCAGGCGCCCGCGGTGGCGGTCAAGGACTATGTGTCGCGCTACGCGGCGGTCTGCCGGCCACCGGCCCGTACCGCCGCCGACATCAGGGCCGCGGCCGAAAAGGGCGCGGCACTGGCGGTACGTCACGAACCGGTGCGCGGCGGGCCGTTCCGCTTCGAGCTGGAATTCGACGCCGAGCATCTGGTGGGCGCGGCGACCTGTGTGCCCGGTGTGGAGCGCAGCGGGGAGCGCCGGGTCGCGTACACCGGTCAGGACATGTACGAGGCCATCCGGTGCTTCAAGGCGGTCACCACGGTCGTGTCGTCCGCCGTGGAGGAACAGTATGGCTGAGCGGGAAAGGGCCGGGGAGCCGGCCGCCGGCCACGGCTCCGGTGTGGACATGCGGGCGCTCGACGAGGTCGTCGAGTTCACCTCCGAGCTGATCCGGATCGACACCAGCAACGCCGGTGACGGCACCTGCCGGGAGCGGCCGGCCGCCGAGTACGCCGCCGAGCGGCTGGCCGGTGCCGGGCTGACGCCGACCCTGCTGGAGCGCAGCCCGGGCCGGACGAACGTGGTCGCCCGGATCGAGGGCACCGACCCCGCGGCCGACGCCCTGCTGGTGCACGGCCATCTCGACGTGGTGCCCGCCGAGCCCGCCGACTGGCAGGTGCACCCCTTCTCCGGGGAGGTCCGCGACGGTGTGGTCTGGGGCCGCGGCGCCATCGACATGAAGAACATGAACGCGATGGCGCTCGCCGTGGTCCGCCGCTGGGCCCGCAGCGGCGTGCGGCCGCGGCGGGACATCGTGCTGGCCTTCACCGCCGACGAGGAGGCCAGCGCCGAGGACGGCTCGGGCTTCCTCGCCGACCGGCATGCCGGGCTCTTCGAGGGCTGCACCGAAGGCATCAGCGAATCGGGGGCCTTCACCTTCCACGCGGGCGGCGGCATACAGCTGTATCCGGTCGCGGCGGGGGAGCGCGGCACGGCCTGGCTGAAGCTGACCGCCCACGGCCGGGCGGGGCACGGCTCGAAGGTCAACCGCGAGAACGCCGTCAGCCGGCTGGCCGCGGCCGTGACCCGGATCGCCGCGCACGAGTGGCCCCTCCGGCTCACCCCGACCGTACGGGCCGCGCTGCGGGAACTCGCCGCGCTGTACGGCGTCGACACCGAGACCGAGGCGGCCGGCCTGGACGTCGACACCCTGCTCGGCGCGCTCGGCCGGGCCGCCGGGCTGGTCGAGCCGACGGTCCGCAACAGCGCCAACCCGACGATGCTGACGGCCGGTTACAAGGTCAATGTGATCCCGGGGTCCGCCGTCGGCCATGTCGACGGACGGGTGGTTCCCGGCGGCGAGGCGGAGTTCGAGGCCACCATGGACGAGCTGACCGGGCCGGACGTCGACTGGGAGTACCACCACCGCGAGGTCGCGCTGCAGGCTCCGGTCGACTCCCCGACCTTTGCCGCGATGCGGGCCGCGATCGAGCGCTTCGACCCCGACGGCCATGTCGTGCCGTACTGCATGTCCGGTGGCACCGACGCCAAGCAGTTCTCCCGGCTGGGCATCACCGGCTATGGTTTCTCGCCGCTGAAACTGCCCGAGGGGTTCGACTACCAGGCGCTCTTCCACGGCGTGGACGAGCGGGTGCCGGTCGAGGGACTGCACTTCGGCGTCCGGGTGCTCGATCACTTCCTGCGCACGGTCTGACCGGCCGGTGCCCTGCCCGACCGCGGAGAGGAACGACAGCATGGTGACGACGGCTCCGTACGGCGCCTGGACCTCCCCGGTGGACGCCCGGACGGTCGCCGCGCACGACGGCCGGCCGGCCTTCGTCGGCGTGGTCGGCGACGACGTGTGGTGGACGGAGCCACGTCCCGCCGAGGGCGGTCGGCGGACGCTGGTCCGCCGGCGGCCGGACGGGGCCGAGGAATCGGTGCTGCCGGCGCCCTGGAACGTCCGCAGCCGGGTGCTGGAGTACGGCGGCCAGCCCTGGGCCGGTACGGACACGGAACGGGGGCCGCTGATCGTCTTCAGCAACTTCGACGACCAGCGGCTGTACGCCTGCACACCGGACGGCGACACCGCCCCCCGCCCGCTCACCCCGCGCTCCGCGGTCGGCGGCGGACTGCGCTGGGTCGACCCGGTGCTGCGCCGCGACCTCGGCGAGGTGTGGTGCGTCCTGGAGGAGTTCACCGGCGAGGGGCCGACCGAGGTGCGCAGGGTGCTCGCCGCGGTGCCGCTCGACGGCTCGGCGGCCGAAGACCGCACCCGCGTGCGTGAGTTGAGCGACGACCGGCACCGTTTCGTGACCGGTCCGCGGCTCTCTCCCGACGGCCGGCGGGCCGCCTGGATCGCCTGGGACCACCCCCGGATGCCCTGGGACGGCACCCTGGTCATGGTGGCCCGGGTCAGCGCGGAGGGCACGTTCGAGGACGTCCGGCCCGTCGTCGGCGACCTCGGGTCCGCCGCGCCCGGGGGCGGCGCGGACGGCGAGTCCGTCGCGCAGGTCGAGTGGGCGCCGGACGGCTCGCTGCTCTTCGTCTCGGACCGCAGCGGCTGGTGGGAACTCCAGCGCCTCGACCCCGACGCGGCGGCCGACGGCGTGGTGGCGAGCCGGGCGCTGTGCCCGGCCCGGCAGGAGGAGTTCGGCGGCCCGCTGTGGAACGTCGGGCAGCGCTGGTTCCTGCCCCTGGACAACGGCACCCTCGCGGTGATCCACGGCCGCGGTTCCACCGCCCTGGGCATCCTCGATCCGGTGACCGGCGAGCTCGTCGACGCGGCCGGCCCGTGGACGGAATGGGCGCCCACCCTCGCGGTGCACGGCAGCCGCGTGCTGGGGATCGCCGCCGGCCCGCACAGCTCGTACGAGCTCGTCGAGCTGGACACCTGCACCGGCCACGCCCGGGTGCTGGCCTGCCGGCACGTCGACGTGCTGGACCCCGCCTACCACCCCCGGCCGCGGAGCCGTACGTTCACCGGGCCCGACGGCCGGGACGTCCACGCGCACATCCATCCGCCGCACAACCCCGACCACGTCGCCCCCGACGGCGAACTGCCGCCCTACGTGGTGTGGGCGCACGGCGGCCCCACCGGCCGCGCCCCGCTCGTGCTCGACCTGGAGATCGCCTACTTCACCTCCCGGGGCATCGGCGTCGCCGAGGTCAACTACGGTGGCTCGACCGGCTACGGCCGGGAGTACCGCGAGCGGCTGCGCGGCCGCTGGGGCGTGGTCGACGTCGAGGACTGTGCGGCCGTCGCCCGCGCACTGGCCGACGAGGGCAGCGCGGACCGCGCCCGGCTGGCCATCCGTGGCGGCAGCGCCGGCGGCTGGACCGCCGCCGCCTCGCTGACCAGCACCGACCTCTACGCCTGCGGCACCATCAGCTATCCGGTCCTGGACCTCACCGGCTGGGCGACCGGTGGAACCCACGACTTCGAGTCGCAGTATCTGGAGTCGCTCATCGGGCCGCTCGCCGAGGTGCCCGACCGCTACCGCGAGCGCTCGCCGCTGCACCGCGCGGACCGGATCGCCGCGCCGTTCCTGCTGCTCCAGGGCCTGGACGATGTGATCTGCCCGCCCGCACAGTGCGAGCGGTTCCTCGCCGCGGTCGCCGGGCGCGGGGTGCCGCACGCCTATCTGCCGTTCGCCGGGGAAGGACACGGCTTCCGCCGCGCCGAGACCATGGTGCGCGCCATGGAGGCCGAACTCGCCCTCTACGCCCAGACCTTCGGCATCACCCGCGGCGATGTCCCGGCGCTGGAGCTGCGCGGATGACGGCGGCGCCGCCGGTCCGGCCGCCGCGGCTGCGGCCCGGTGACCGGGTGGCGGTGGTGGCGCCCAGCGGCCCCCTCGTGCCGGAGCGGCTGGACCGCGGGCTGGACGTGCTCCGCGGCTGGGATCTCGACCCGGTGCCCGCACCCCACGTCCGCGGCACCCACGCCACCCTGGGCTACCTCGCCGCCACCGACGAGGAGCGGGCCCACGACCTCCAGGCGGCATGGTGCGATCCCACGGTCAAGGCGGTGTTCGCGGCGCGCGGGGGCTACGGCGCCCAGCGGATGGTCGACCTGCTGGACTGGGACGCCCTCCGGGCCGCCGCGCCCAAGCCGCTGATCGGCTTCAGCGATGTGACGGTGCTGCACGAGGCGTTCGCGGTACGCGCCGGGGTGGCCACGCTGCACGGCCCGGCCGTCGCCGGCGAGGTCTTCCTGAAGGACGACGCCACCCGCGCGCACCTGTGGCGCACGCTCTTCGCGCCGGAGACCGTCCGCACCCTCGCCGCGCCGTCCGCCCGGCCGCTGGTGCCCGGGCGGGCCCGCGGGGTCACCCTCGGCGGCTGCCTGACCATGCTCGCCACCGAACTGGGCGCGCCGCGGGCCAGGCCCGGCGCGGCGGGCGGCCTGTTGTTGCTGGAGGACGTGGGGGAGCCGCCGTACCGCATCGACCGGGCACTCACCCAACTCCTGCGGGCCGGCTGGCTGGACGGAGTGGCCGGCATCGCCCTCGGCTCCTGGGCCCGCTGCGGCCCCTACGACCGGGTGCGGGAGGTGCTGCTGGACCGGCTGGGCGGGCTCGGGGTGCCGGTGGCCGAGGAGTGCGGCTTCGGGCACGGGGACACGGCGCTGACCGTGCCGCTGGGCGTCCCCGCCGAGCTGGACGCGACGGCGGGCACGCTCGTCCTGCAGGCCACGGCGACGGTGTGACGCACCGGCCGATGCCCCGTCAGAACCGCCCCGACCAGGGCCGATGACGTGCGCGACGGTCGGCATCCCACCCCGGGCGGTGCTGAACTGACGTTCTGACGACAACGCGTGCCCGGTGCCTTGCATCGCCCTCAGCGGTGTCCCAGCATGAGCGCGTCGCCGCCGACCGGTCGGCGGTGGAGTGCGGAGGTCCTGGTGCCCAGCGTGTCCCGAGCGGTGTTCCGCCCTGTGCGCCGCCTGTCCCTCGCCCTGCTCGCCGGCTCCGCGCTCGTCGCGCCGTTCACGCTGTCCCCGCCCGTCCCCGTGGCCGCCGCCGGCCCGTACACCGTCACCGCGCTCAAGGTCACCGTCCGGGCCGGCGACCGCAGCTGCACCCTGGACACGGACGTCTACCGTCCGGCGGGTGTCGACGCCGCCCACCCGGCGCCCGCCGGACGGTAGACGTCCGTGTCCAGGGTGCAGCTGCGGTCGCCGGCCCGTACACCGTCACCGCGCTCAAGGTCACCGTCCGGGCCGGCGACCGCAGCTGCACCCTGGACACGGACGTCTACCGTCCGGCGGGTGTCGACGCCGCCCACCCGGCGCCCGCCGTGCTGACCACCAACGGCTTCGGCGGCAGCAAGGCCGACGGCTCGACCGGCGGCCCGGCCAAGGCCCTCGCCGCCCGTGGCTATGTGACGCTGGCGTACTCCGGCCTCGGCTTCGGGAGGTCCGGCTGCCCGATCTCCCTCGACGACCCGGACATCGACGGCCGGGCGGCGAGCGGGCTGGTGGATCTGCTGGCCGGCACCCGTACGGCCGACAACGGGACCCGGCTCGACTACGTCTCCCAGGACGGCCCCGGCGATCCGCGGGTCGGCATGATCGGCGCGTCCTACGGCGGGGCGGTCCAGCTCGCCACCGCCGCCGTCGACCACCGCGTCGACGCGCTGGTCCCGCTCATCACCTGGCACGACCTGTCCTACTCCCTCGCGCCCAACGCCGCGGGCCGCACGCACGGGCACGGCGGCGGGCTGCCCGGTGCGTACAAGTGGCAGTGGACGAACGGGTTCTTCCTGATCGGCGAGGCGCAGGGGCTGCTCCATCCCGAGCTCGACCCGTCGCGGACCGGCGGCGCGGGCTGTCTGCACTTCGTCGCGCGGGCGTGTGAGACCAAGCGGCTGCTGGACTCCGGCAGGTACCCGGCCGGGCCGACCCGGACCGTGCTCCGTTATGCCCGCAGCGTCTCCCCGGTCTCGTATCTGGCATCGGTCCGGGCGCCGACGCTGCTGGTCCAGGGCCAGGCCGACACCCTGTTCAACCTCAACGAGGCCGCCGCCACCTACCGGACCCTGCGCGACCGGGGCACTCCGGCCGGGATGATCTGGCAGGCCTGGGGCCACAGCGGCGGCATGCGCAAGCCGACGGACGGGGAACTCGACCTCGCCCGGGGGAACCTGGACACCAGCTATGTCGGGCGGCGGATCCTGGCGTGGTTCGACCGGTATCTGCACCACCGCAGGGCGGCCACCGGCCCGGCGTTCGCGTACTACCGGGACTGGGCGGGCGACGGGCCCGCCTACGGCACCGCACCCGCCTTTCCGGCCGGGGCCGGCCGGCGGCTGTACCTCTCCGGGGACGGCCGGCTCGTCGGCCGACGGGCCGAGGTGCTGCGCGGCGACCGGGAGTACCGCAACCTGCGGATGCCCACCAGCCATTCGGAGAGCTCGCTGGCCGGACTGCTCGGTCTGCCGGACGTGCCGCCGTACGACGCCCGCGGCACCTTCCTGGACTGGACGTCGAAGCCGGTGACGGGCGGGCCGCTGGAGGTGGTGGGTGCGCCCGCGCTGACGCTGCGGGTCGTGGCGCCGGCGGCGGCGCGCCGGCAGGGCTCCCCGGACGCGGCCGACCGGCTGGTGCTGTTCGCCAAGCTCTACGACGTCGCGCCGGACGGCGGGGCGACGCTGCTGCACCGTTTGGTGGCCCCGGCCCGGGTGGCCGATGTACGCCGGCACTTCACCATGGAACTGCCGGGCATCGTGCACCGCTTCGGGCCGGGGCACCGACTGCGCCTGGTCATCGCCGCGAGCGACGATGCGTATGCGGGCAATCGTGGGGTGATGCCGGTGACGGTGAGCGCCGCGCCGAGGGACACCGGGGTCCTCGAACTGCCCGTCACCCGAGGGGTGTTGCCGTAGCGGATGGGTCGAGGCCGTAGGGACAAGGGGGAGGGCGGAGCGTGTCGGGTGCGTCGCGGGGGCCGGGTGCCGGCCGGGGACCGCGTGCGTCAGCCGTGTCGTCCGCGCGGGTGTCGGCTCAGTCGTCCGTGACCGTGATGGCCTGCACGGGGCAGGCGCGGGCGGCCTCCCGCACCAGCGGGTCGCCCGCGCCGTCCTCGCGGCCGGGCAGCAGCTCGCCGTAACCGTCGTCGTCCTGGGTGAACACCCCGGGCGCGGTCAGCGCGCACTGGCCGGCGCCGATACAGGTGTGGTTGTCGATTGTGATCCGCATTCCGGAACCCCTTCGTTCGGCTGCCTGCCGGTACGGCCGTTACCAGGCCAGCGGCAGTTCGATCATTCCTTGCAGAGTGTCTCCCGGCTTGAAGGGGATCTCGGCAGCCGGCGCGGCGAGTCGCAGATCCGGGATCCTGGTGAACAGCGAGCGCAGCGCGATCTCCATTTCCGCCCGGGCGAGGTTCTGCCCCAGGCACTGGTGGATGCCGAAGCCGAACGCCACGTGGTGGCGGGCGGACCGGCCGAGGTCCAGCTCGTCCGGGGCCGGATAGGCACTGCCGTCCCGGTTGATCAGCGAGGTGGGGAACAGCACGCCGTCGTCGGCACGGATGACCTGATCGCCGATCTCGATGTCCGCCGCCGCCACCCGCAGCACGCCGTCCGCGATGGACAGGAACCGCAGCAGCTCCTCGACGGCGGCCGGCATCAGGTCCTCCCGGGCCTTCAGCTGTGCCAGCTGTTCGGGGTGCTCCAGCAGGGTGAAGGTGCCGAGCGAGATCATGTTGGCGGTGGTCTCGTGACCGGCCACCAGCAGGATCATGGCGAGCCGGACCAGATCTCCGCGGTCCAGGGCGCCGGCCCGCAGCTGATCCTGGATCAGGTCGTCCAGCAGGCCGTCGCCCGGGGTCTTCTCCTTGTCGGTGATCAGTTCGTCGAAGTACTCCTCCAGCCTCAGACGGGCGTCCTCCGACTCCTCGGCCGTACGGCCTTGCAGGATCCGGCGGGACTGCCCCTCGAAGAACTCGTGGTCGGAGTACGGCACACCGAGCAGCGAGCAGATCACGATCGAGGGGACCGGCAGCGCGAAGGCGGAGACCAGCTCCGCGGGCGGCCCCTGCTCCAGCATCCGGTCGAGCAGCCCGTCGACGATCTGCTGGATCTGCGGCCGCAGCGCGGCGGTCCGCTTCACGCTGAAGCTGGGGATCAGCATCCGGCGCTGGGTGTTGTGCTCCGGGTCGTCGACCCCGACCAGGGGCGCCCTGACCTGGCGGATCGCCTCGAAGCGCGCGAACGGGGCCGGGAAGGCCGGGTTCTGCCGGTCGGAGGACAGCCGCTGGTCGCTCAGCAGCGTCCGCGCCTGGGCATGGCCGGTCACCGCCCACACCTTGCGGCCGTCGTAGAAGGTGACATGGGTCAGGGGGCCGGCTTCACGCAGCGGCTGATAGCCGGCCGGCGGGTGATAGGGACAGGTACGGTCCTGAAAGTACGCGATGCCTTCGGTCATGAATTCCTCCCCGTACGAGCGGCTCGGTCCGCTCGCCTGTTGTCCATGCGGAAGCGCGCCGTGTGGGCCGCGCCGATCTCACCTCATGCCTCGGATGCCGGGCATGTCTACGCGTAGATCGGCCAACTTCTGTCAGGATCTGTCATGTTCGGTCGCGCCGCTCGCCTGTGGCGGCCGTACGAGGGTGTCGATCACGCCAGCGGGGCATGTGGCGCCGAGGTCCCGGCCCGTGCCCTGGGTGAACACCTCGCACTGCGTGGACACCCGGGAAATGGGCTGGCCCGCCGCCGTCACGCCTCCGTACGATCTGCCGATGACGACCAACGACCGCTATCTCGCGCGCGGCCGGCGGGTGGGCATCCGGCACTTCTCCGCCGCCGACCGGGACGAGTTCACCGCGCGGGCGCGCGAGAGCGCGGAGCTGCACCACCCGTGGCTCGCCCCGCCGGCCACGGACGCCGCCTACGACGGCTACCTGCTCCGGCTTCAGGAGCCGCTGCGCGAGGGGTTCTTGATCTGTGAGCTCACCAGCGGCCGGATCGCCGGCTACCTCACGATCAACAACATCGTGCACGGCGCGTTCCGCTCCGGCGCTATCGGTTACGGCGCCTTCGCGCACGCCTCCGGCCGCGGCCTGATGAGCGAGGGACTGCGACTCGTGCTGCACCATGCCTTCGGCACGATGGGCCTGCACCGCCTGGAGGCCAACGTCCAGCCCGCCAACCACCTCTCGATCGCCCTGGTCAGCAGGGCCGGCTTCCGGCTGGAGGGCTTCTCCCCGGACTTCCTGTTCCTCGACGGCGCCTGGCGGGACCACGAGCGCTGGGCGATCACCGCCGAGATGGTCCCGGGGACGCCGGTGTGATGTCCTGCCGGGCCGGACCCCAAGGAGCCGCCGGCCACCGCTCGTGAGGCGGTGCGGGACACCCCGGTCCGCCCTGGCCGCCGCTCCCGGCCCGTGCAGCCCGGCCGGCCGACGCGCTCCTACCGCGACTTGCGGTTGATCTTCATGGTGTCCATGTCGGTGGCCGTGGAGCGCAGTTCGCGCCAGCCGAGTCCGGCGGCCCGCAGGGCCTTCTCCGCCTGCTCCTCGGCCAGCGCGGACGCCAGCTCCTCGCCGTCCGCCGCGTCCGAGACGATGACACAGCGGTAGCTGAAGGAGTGCAGGGCGGAGTCGTACGCCAGCGACCCCTCGGGCGTGAACCGCATCTGCGACAGCCCGTGGTCGGCCACCTCGGCCAGCAGCTTCTCCCGGGCCGAGGCCGTGAGGCCGTCCCACTTGCCGCGGACGATCACTCGGTAGGTGTGCTGGGTCGCCATGGGGTGCCGTCTTCCGTTCCGTTTCCGCTGTCCGCCGGTGGGGCCGAAGTGCCAGGCTATGTCGGCGGATCCAGCGGGGCCTCCGCTTTTTTGCGCAACCCTGACCTCCCCCGGCCGCAAGAGGCCCTGTGCACGGCGGCGAGGACGCGGTTGCATGGTCAACAGGAGGCCGCCGCAGCCGAGGTGGCCCGGACCGGCATTGCGAGGCAGCCGTGGCCACGAGTGTGCGACGCACCACCCTGACCCTTCCCGCCGCGCCCCTCGGCCCGGACAACCCCCTCCCCGCCCTGCGCCCCGGCCATGACCCGCACCCCCTCGCACTCGCGCCGGACACCCGCCTGCCCGCCGACATGGCGCGGCAACTCCGCCACGCACCGCTGCGCTCGATCCTGCCGACCCGGATGCGGGACGGCTACGGCCGCGCCCGCCGTAGCACCGAGGTCGAGGCGCTGGTCCTGGAGAACGACCGGCTGCGCGCCACCGTTCTGCCCGACCTCGGCGGCCGGGTGTACTCCCTGCACCACAAGCCCACGGGCCGGGAACTGCTCTATCGCAACCCGGTGTGGCAGCCGGCGGCCTTCGCCCTCAACGGTGCCTGGTTCTCCGGCGGCATCGAATGGAACATCGGTGCCCCCGGACACACCACCCTGACCTGCGCCCCGCTGCACGCCGCCCGCGTCCCGGCGCCCGGCGGCGGGGAGATGCTACGGCTGTGGGAGTGGGAGCGGCTGCGCGACCTGCCCTTCCAGGTGGACCTGTGGCTGCCCGACGGTTCCGACTTCCTGCACGTCGGCGTGCGGATCCGCAATCCGCACCCGCACACCGTGCCCGTCTACTGGTGGTCCAACACCGCCGTGCCCGAGGACGCCGGCACCCGCGTCCTGGCCCCCGCGGACGAGGCCTGGCACGTCGGCTACGACCGGACCCTGCGCCGCGTCCCGGTGCCCGAATCCGATGGCGCCGACCGCAGTTACCCGCTGCGCAGCGAGTACCCCGCCGACTACTTCTACGACGTGCCCGAGGGCGCCCGCGGCTGGATCGCCTCGCTCGACGCGGACGGCCGCGGCCTGGTGCAGACCTCCACGGGCACGCCGCGCGGCCGCAAGCTCTTCCTGTGGGGCGCGGGCCGGGCCGGGCGCCGCTGGCAGCAGTGGCTCACCGAACCGGGCACCGGCGGCTACGCCGAGATCCAGGCGGGACTGGCCCGCACCCAGCTGGAGCACGTACCGCTGGACGCCGGCGGCGAGTTCGCCTGGCTGGAGGCGTACGGACCATTGGAGACCGACACCGCGGCGGTGCACGGCGCGGACTGGGCCGCGGCCCGCGGCGAGGTGGCGGCCCGGTTGGAGACCGCCCTGCCGCGGGCGGACGTCGAGGCCGCCTACGCCGCCTGGCGGCCCTACGCCGACCACGAACCGAAGGAGTCGCTGGCCACCGGCTCCGGCTGGGGCGCGCTGGAGGTGGCCCGTGCGGGCCTCGACCTGCCGGGCACGCCGTTCGAGGCGGCCACCCTGGGCGCCGAGCAGGAGCCCTGGCTGACCCTGCTCACCACCGGTGACCTGCCGGCCGCCGGCCCCGCCCCCGGACCGGCGCTGGTCGCCCCGGCCTGGCGCGAGCTGCTGGAGTCCGCGGCGCCGGGCCCGTCCACCGACTACCACCTGGGTCTGGCCCAGTGGCACGCCGGCGACCGCGCCCAGGCCGTCCGCAGCTGGGAGCGGGCGCTCGCGCAGGGGGCCGGCTGTCTGCCGCTGTACTGCCTGGCCGTTGCCGAGTCGGTGGCGGGCGAGCCGGCCCGCGCGGCCGACCGGTATGCGCAGGCCTGCGCGGCGGCGGCCCGGGCGGCCTCGGACGAGGGGCCCCGCGCCCGCGCCTGGCAGGAGGTGCTGCCCGCGCTCGCCCGGGAGGCGGTGCCCGCGCTGCTCGCGGCCGGCCGTACGGCCGAGGCCGCCCAACTGCTCGCCGGTCTGCGGCCGACCGGCCCCGCCGACGGCCGCTTCGCGTTGCTGACCGCCCAGGTGCTGCTGGCCCAGGGGCAGCCGGCCGCGGCCCGGGAGATCTTCGACGCCGGGTTCGAGATCGCCGCGCTGCGGGAGGGCGACGAGGTGCTCGGCGACACCTGGTACGCCATCGCCGAGCGGCTGGTCGCGGCCGGCGGACCGGTCACCGAGGACGTCCGCGCCACGGCCCGCGCCACCCATCCGCTGCCGGAGCGCTACGACTACCGGATGCGTCCCGAGTAGGGCGACAGCCGCGGCCGGCGGCGGCCCGCTCCGGGGCGGCACGGGCAGCGGCAACTGCCGGACGTGGGCGGCCCCGGGCCGCGGCGTCGGTGGCCGCCCCGCCCCGTATGCCGCTACGCCGTTGCGGTGACCGTGCGCGGCCGTGGAATGATCCCGGCCCGGCACGCGTTGTGGCGGACCATGAAGGCAATCAGCACGCAGACCTACGGCGGCCCCGACGTCCTCGCATACTCCGACCTGCCCGACCCCAAGGTGGCCCCGGACTCGGTCCTGGTCCGGGTCAAGGCGGCCGGGGTCAACCCGGTGGACTGGAAGATCCTCGCGGGCGCTCTGGACCCGATCCTGGACGTGCATTTCCCGATCGTCCCCGGATGGGACGTGGCGGGCGTGGTGGAAGCGGTCGGCGCGGACGCCACCGAGTACGCGGTCGGTGACGAGGTCATCGGCTATGTCCGCAAGGACGCGGTCCAGCACGGCACCTACGCCGAGCTGGTCGCCGCACCGGTGCGGACCCTGGCACGCAAGCCCGCCTCGCTCAGCTGGCAGCAGGCCGCCGGGCTGCCGCTGGCGGGACTGACGGCCTATCAGTCGCTGTCGCGGGTGGACGCGAAGCAGGGCGAGACGGTGCTGGTGCACGCCGCCGCGGGCGGTGTCGGCTCGCTCGCCGTCCAGATCGCGGTGGCCCGGGGAGCCCGGGTCATCGGCACGGCCAGTGAGCGCAACCACGACTTCCTGCGGTCCCTGGGCGCCGAGCCGGTCACCTACGGCGAGGGTCTCGCCGACCGGGTGCGGGCGCTGGCACCCGAGGGCATCGACGCGGCCGTGGACTTCGTCGGCGGTGGCGTCGTGGACGTCTCGCAGGAGCTGCTCAAGGACCGCGGCCGGGTGGCCTCGGTCGCCGACGGCGAGGTCACGGGCAAGGGCGGCCACATGGTGTGGGTGCGCCCGGACGCCGCCGATCTGACCGCGCTCGGCGCGCTCGCGGACGCCGGGGAGCTGACCGTGCCCGTCGCGGCCGTCTTCCCGCTGCCCGAGGCCGCCGAGGCGCTGCGGCAGAGCATGTCCGGCCGGACCCGCGGCAAGATCGTCCTTGAGGTGTCCTGACGGCGGGCCCGCCACGGCCGGCGCGCGGGGTGCCGGGGCCGGTCAGGCCTCGGCATCCTGCTTCCGGTCGACATACTCGAAGATCGAACCGTCCGGGTGCCGGGCCACCAGATTGCGTCCGATCGGCGTCGGCAGCGGACCGGCGATGATGTCCGCGCCGACCGCCTTGAGGTCGGCGATCGCCTCGTCCACATCCTTGACGGCGAGGGTCGCGGTGATCTTCCGCAGCACCGACAACTCCGCCTCGGGGCCGCTCATCAGGAAGAAGCACCCGACGGCCGCGACCGCGACCCCGCCCCGCTGGAAGCGGATCGCTTCGGCACCGGTCAGCCGTTCGTAGACGCCGATCGAGGCATTGAGATCGCTGACGCACACCCGCAATGAGGTCCCCAGAATGTCCATGTGGGCAACCCTAGTTGGGACGACCGCCGGTACGCGATCACTTGGTCATGATCAGACCGCTCCGGGCGGCGCCCCGTGACAGCTCGACGTTCCGTAGGGCGTCCCGGGCCCGGACGTAGTCGCTGCGCCCGGGCCGGCGGGCGAGCGCCGCGTTGAGGTTCACGGCCCTGAACACGTCGTTGACATCGGTGAGTTGGGACCCTGACCGGCGGTGGGGCCTCCCGCCCCGGTGGTGCCGTGGTCAGACGCGGCACAGGAGTTCGCCGTGCAGGACCGCGAACCAGCCGTCCTCCTCGGCGCCCCACGCCCGCCAGGCCCGGGCGATCCCCTCCAACTCCGAGGGCGTGGCGTGTCCGCCGTCCACCGCGATCCGGGCGTACCCGGAGCTGACCGTACGGTCCGCCCACAGCTCGCTCCACCAGGACCGCTCCTGCGGGGTGCGGTAGCACCAGGTGCCGGCGGTGGCGGTGACCGCGTCCGGGGCGAAACCGGCCTGCCGCGCCCAGGCGTGCAGCCGGCGTCCGGCATCCGGTTCGCCCCCGTTGGCGCGGGCCACCCGCTGGTACAGCCGCTGCCAGTCGGCCATCCCGTCGACCTCCGGGTACCAGGTCATGGCCGAGTAGTCCGAATCCCGGACGGCGACGATCCCGCCGGGCTTGGTGACCCGGCGCATCTCGCGCAGCGCCTGGACGGGATCGCCCACGTGCTGGAGGACTTGATGGGCGTGCACGACACAGAAGGTGTCGTCGGGGTAGTCCAGTGCGTGGACATCGCCGACCGCGAAGCGGACGTTGGTCAGGCCCCGTCCGGTGGCCGTGGCGCGTGCCTGCTCCAGCACCTCCGGAGCCCGTTCCAGGCCGGTGACCTGGCCGTCGGGCACCAGGGCGGCCAGGTCGGCGGTGATGGTGCCGGGGCCGCAGCCGATGTCGAGGATCTGCATGTGCGGCCGCAGCGCATCCAGCAGGTACCCCGCCGAATTGGCGGCGGTGCGCCAGGTGTGGGAGCGCAGTACGGACTCGTGGTGGCCGTGGGTGTAGACGGCGGATTCCTGCGGCATGGGCGACTCCTTACGCGGGCGGGGAGGGCGGCCGGCGGCACGCGGGGGCGCCGCCGGTCACCCTCCGGGCGGCCGCACCGCGGCGCGGCCGCCTTTTCGGCGTGCTGAGATCACCGTACGCCTCAATCTCGCATCATGAGAGTTGCATCTCACTATTCGGGCAGCAGGCGGTAGACCGTCAGCGCCTCGTTCTGCTTCTCCAGTGCCACTTCGCGTGGCGCGGGCGCCACTTCACCGTCGAAGGCCAGCTGCGTCCCCGCGGGGACCTCACCGATCCGCAGCCGCGACAGGCGCGCCTCACCGAGCACCGGAGAGCTGCGCGGGGTGCCCAGCAACGCCGCGACGAGCAGCCGGGTGCGGGCCAGCCGGCCACCGTGCACCACCCGTACGTCGAGCACCCCGTCCGCCAGGTCGTGCCGCCGGACCGGAGCGAACCCCAGCCCGCGGTACTGGCAGTTGCCGACGAACAGCAGCCATACCGCCCGCCGCTCCCCGTTGATCCGCAGGGTCAGCGGCGCGGCGGTGCGCAGCACCTCCCATGCCGCCAGGATCCCGGCCGGCCAGGCGCCGATCCGGCCCGCCCACCGCTCGCGGATCCGCACCAACTCCGGGTAGGCGCCGATCGAGAAGGTGTTGAGGAACTGATGCCCCTCCAGATGCGGCCCGGCCCGGAAGCGCGCCACGTCCACCGCCACGGCCTCGCCGGTCTCCACCGCGCGGGCCGCCGCCGCATGGGTTTCGATCCCCAGGTCGTAGGCGAAGTGGTTCAGGGTGCCGCCGGGCAGCACCGCGAGCGGCAGCCCGTGCCGCGCCGCGACCGCCGCCGCCGCGTTGACGGTGCCGTCCCCGCCGACCACCCCCAACGCCCCGCCCAGCGTCCTGGCCCGCTCCGCGGCCTCCTCCAGGGCCTTGTCCAGCGGCTCCCCGCCCTCCCCGCCGCACACCGTCACCTCGGCCTCCGGCAGCACCGCGCGCACCTCCCCGACCCGGTCCGGGGCCGGGCCCGTGCGCTGCCCGGAGGCCTGGTTCGCCACCACGACCAGCCCGCGGCCGCCCGGCAGCGCGGGGGCCTCGGCGCGGGGCCTGGCGGGCGGCGCCAGCTGGGCGCGGGTCGGGGCGAAACCGCGGACCGCGAACGCCGCCCCCGCCCCCAGCGCGGCACCCGCCAGCACATCACCCGGATAGTGCACCCCCGTATAGACGCGGGAGAACGCCACCGACGCGGCGACCGGCGCCAGCGCCAGCCCCCACCACTTGTTCTCGAAGGCGACACCGGTCGCAAAGGCCACCGCCGAGGCGGCGTGCCCGGACGGGAAGGAGGACGTGATCGGCTGCCGGTGCAACTGCCGTATCACCGGTACCGCGTCCAGCACCGGACGCTGCCGCCGTACGGAGCGCTTGCCGAGTGTGTTCACCGTCGCCGACGCCACGGCCAGTGAGGCCACGCCGCGCAGCGCGGCCCGGCGCACCGGGCGGCCGCCCACGGCAGCCGCTCCGGCCGCCAGCCCCAGCCACAGCAGCCCGTGGTTGGCGCTCCGGGTCAGCCGGGGCAGCACCCGTTGGGCGCCCGGCCAGTCGCGCGTGGCAATCAGGTGGAAGGTCCGCCGGTCGAGGCGGCTCAGTCGCGTTCGCATGCGCCACCTTGTACCCCGGACCGGCCCGAACAGGCCGCAACCCGCGGCAGGTGCCCGCCGGAGCGTCGCGGCTCGGGCCGGCGGGTTTCCGGGCGGGCGGGGTCCCGGCCGGCGGGTTTCCGGACCGGTGCGGACCGTGCTTCGATGCCCGGATGACCTGGATGACCTGGATGAACGGATGACCCGGATGGTCAGGGGGCGGCGCGACACCGACCTCGATGCCTGTGCGGCCGTCCTGGCCGAGGTGCACACCCACAGCGGGTATCCGCACCACTGGCCCGGTGACCCGGTGCGCTGGCTGACCCCGGACGGGCTGAGTGCCGCCTGGGTCGCCGAGGTGGACGGCACGATCGCCGGCCATGCCGCGCTGTGCGGGCGCGAGATCAGCCGGCTCTTCGTCGCGCCCGGCGCCCGCGGGGCGGGCCTCGGCCGCCGCCTGCTGCACACCGTCGAGGCGGCGGCCACGGCCCGCGGCCTGCGCCCCGTACTGGAGGTGAAGACCACCGACACCGCGGCCGTCGCCCTCTACGAGCGGCTGGGCTGGCTCCGCCGCGGCACCGAGCGGCAGGAATGGGGACCGGGCGAGGTGGTGACGGTGCACCGCTACGAGGCGCCGCCGGCCCGCCCGGCGCAGCGAGCGCCGGTGCCACCCTGCTGAGCGCCGGTCCCCGCCTGAGCGCCGGTCCCCGCCTGAGCGCGGTCCCCGCCTGAGCGCGGTCCCCGCCTGAGCGCCGGTCCCGCCCTCCGCTGACGTGTCGCCCCGTCGCCACCCCCGTGATCTGCCAAGGTGGACGGGCCGCCCGTCCTGGCACGGGCCCACCATCGACCCGCCGTCGCGGAGTGGAGGTACGGATGCAGCGGACCGCCCCGGACCCGCGGCCGGAACCGGACCTGGATCCGCCGGTGGGCCTGCCGGTCCTCCCGGACCTCGTCGCCCACCTCGCCGCGGCCGCCGACCGCACCGAGGCCGACCCCCTGGGCGGCGCCGCCCCGCTGCGCACCGCCGCCTGCGGCTACTGGGAACGCCGCGGCCTGGTCACCACGCCCGACCGGGTCGTCGCCGCGCCCGGGGCGGCGGCCCTGCTGCTCGCGCTGTACGCCGCGGCCGACGGGGCGGTGGTGCTGCCGCGGCCCTGTGCCGAGTGGTACGCGCCGCCGGCCCGGCTGCTCGGGCGGCCGGTGCACCTCGCGCCCGTACCGGCGGAATCGGGCGGCGTGCCGGACCCGTTCGCGCTGCTGGAGACCGTTCGCCGGGCCCGGATGCACGGCGACACCCCGCGCGTGCTGGTCCTGTCCGTCGCCGACGACCCGACCGGCACCTGCCCCGCCCCCGAACAGCTCCACGAGGTATGTGAGGCGGCGGCGGAAGAGGGTCTGTGGATCGTCAGCGACGAGACCCGACGCGATCTGCTGCACGATCCGCACGACACCGTGCTGCTCAGCCCCGCCGAGATGCTGCCCGACGAGGTCGTGGTCCTCACCGACCTGCGGGCCACGCTGGTGCCCGCCTCCTGGCCGGCCGCGCTCGCCCGCTTCCCCGACACCGACCGGGGCACCGTCCTGCGGGCCGCGGCGCTGGACGCGCTCGCCGCGATCGGCACCCCGCTTCCGGGGCCGCTCGGCTGCGCCGTCACCCATGCCCTCGGCGAACCCGACGTGCTGCGCGCCAGGACGGCGACCGTGGCCCGGGTCTACGGCACCCTCGCCGCGGCGCTCCACCACACCGTCACCGAGGCCGGTGCGGTCTGCCGTCCGCCGCACTCCGGCAGCCATCTCTACGCCGACTTCGAACCGCTGCGCCGGCCGCTGGCCGCCCGCGGCATCGTGGAGTCCCATGCGCTGGAGCGGAAGTTGGCGCCCTGGGGTGCGCGCGGGGGACACCGCTTCGGCGACGCGCCGGGCGCCCTGCGGGTGCGGCTGGGCGCCGAGGCCCTGCTCGGCGCCGACCGGGAGCTGCGGCAACGCACCCTGGACGCGCCCGACCCGCTGGAACTCGGCCACCTCACCGAGGCGTTGACCGCGCTGTCCCGCGCGCTGGCCGGGCTCACGTCCTCCTCGGACGGCTGACCCCGCCCTGCGCCACCGGACGAGCCGGCTGACGCGCCCTACGCCCGCCGCCCGCATGCCGGGCCCGAGACGGATGCGCGAGGCGGCACGGTGGCGGAGGCCGACGGCCCGCACCCGCTCCTCGGGCCCGCTGTGGACGAACTGCGGCACGACGTGCCCGCGCCCGAAGGTTTTTCACCACCGGGACGGCCTCCGCAGGACAAAAGCCGCTGATTTTGGCGGGCGCCGCCGATCGCGGACGATGAGCACCGCTCGGTAACCCCGGGTGCACAGCGCACGACGAGAGGCCCGCCACGACATGAACGACCGGCACACCCGCCGCTTCGGTCTGGGAACCGCTACCTGCCTGGTGATGGGCAACATCATCGGCGGTGGCATCTTTCTGCTGCCGGCGTCGGTGGCTCCGTTCGGCACCGTCAGCTTGGTCGCCTTCGGCGTGCTGACCGTCGGTGCCGTCGCCCTCGCCCTGGTCTTCGGCCGGCTCGCCGAGCGCCACCCGGACACCGGAGGCCCCTACGTCTACGCACGCGAGGCGTTCGGCGACTTCGCCGGCTTCCTCTCCGCCTGGTCGTACTGGACCATGACCTGGGTCAGCAACGCGGCCCTCGCGGTCGCCGCCGTCGGCTATGTCCACGTCCTGCTGCCCGGCCACCCGTCGAAGGGCACCGACCTAGCGGTCGCGCTGATCGCCCTGTGGCTGCCGGCCCTCGCCAACTTCGCCGGCACCCGCTACATCGGCCTGGTCCAGACGGTCTCCACGGTCCTCAAGTTCATTCCGCTGCTCTTCATCGCCGTCGTCGGCCTGTTCTTCTTCGACCCGCACAACCTCGGTGCGTTCCACGAGGGCAGCGGCAGTGCGTTCGGCGGGATGTCCGCGGCCGCCGCGATCCTCCTCTACTCCTACGTGGGCGTGGAGTCCGCCGCGATGAGCGCGGGCGAGGTCCGCGACCCGGAGCGGAACGTCGGCCGGGCCACCGTCCTCGGCACCATCGGCTCCGCCGTGGTCTACCTCCTGGGCACCGTCGCCGTCTTCGGCACCGTCGCCCACGACAAGCTGGTCAAGTCCCAGGCGCCGTTCTCCGACGCGGTGAACGCGATGTTCGGCGGCCACTGGGGCGGCACCGTCGTCGCCCTCGCCGCCGTCGTCTCGATCGTCGGCGCCCTCAACGGCTGGACCCTGATGAGCGCCCAGTCGCCGTACGCCGCCGCCAAGGACGGGCTCTTCCCCGCCGCGTTCCTGACCAAGCGGCGCGGGGTGCCGACCTTCGGCGTGCTGGCCGCCGGGGTGCTCGCCAGCGCCCTGACGGTGCTCAACTACCTGACCGGCTCCGGTGGCGTCTTCGAGATCCTCGTCCTGATCACCACCTTCTCGGCGACCGTGCCCTACCTCCTCGCCGCCGGCGCCCAGGTCTACTTCCTGCTCACCGGCCGCCGCGACAAGGTCCGCCCGGCCCGCTTCGCCCGCGACCTCACCCTCGCCCTGACCGCCTTCGGCTTCACCTTCTGGCTCGTCGCCGGCGCCGGCTACGCCGCGATCTACCAGGGCGTGCTCTTCCTCTTCGCCGGCATCCTCGTCTACGCCGTCATGGCGGCCCGGCGCACGGCCCGGCAGGAGGACGAGCGGGCCGCGGCACAACTCCCTACTCCCCGGCAGCCCGAAGCGGTTCCCCCACCCGCCGCAGATGACGCAGCGCTTCCGCGTACGACCTGAGCAGCCCCGTCTCGCGATAGGGGACACCGATCTCGGCGCAGTACGCCCGCACGATCACCTGCGCCCGGCGCAGATGCGGTGTCGGCATGCTCGGGAAAAGATGGTGCTCTATCTGGTAGTTGAGCCCGCCGAGCAGCACATCGGTCAGCCGCCCGCCCCGGACATTGCGTGAGGTCAGCACCTGCCGCCGCAGGAAGTCCGGGCGGGCGTCCCCCTTCAGCGTCGGCATCCCCTTGTGGTTGGGCGCGAACGTAGCGCCCAAATACACGCCGAAGGCGGCCTGGTGGACGAGGAGGAAGACCAGCGCCTTACCGGGGGACAGCACCAGGAACAGCGCGCCGAGATAGAGCACGAGGTGTGCCAGCAACAGCGCCGCCTCGGTTCCCCAGTGCTTCATGGTGGGGGACCGCAGCGCCCGGATGCTCGACACCCGCAGATTGAACCCCTCCAGGGTGAGCAGCGGAAAGAACAGCCGCGCCTGATGGCGGCCGAGGAAGCGGGGCAGCCCCGTGGCGCCCCGCGCCTGGTCCTGCGACCACACCAGGATGTCCGGCGTCACGTCCGGATCCAGCTCCTCATGATTGGGGTTGGCGTGGTGGCGGGTGTGCTTGGCCATCCACCAGCCGTACGACATCCCCACCCCGAGATTGCCGAACAGCCGCCCCCCGAGCCCGCTCGGCCGGCGCCCGCGGAACACCTGCATATGCGCCACGTCATGGGTGACCAGCGCCACCTGCCCGAACACGAAGGCCAGGAACAGCGCCACGGCCGGCTGCCACCAGCAGTCCCCGACCAGGAAGAACGCCACCCAGCCGGCCACGAACGCCGCACTCACCAACGAGAGCCGCACGACGTAATGGCCCGGCCGCCGCTTCAGCAGTCCCGCCGCCACGATGCGCCGCGACAGCCGCGCGAAGTCGCTGCCGGCGCCGTCCGCCGCGGGCCCGCCGGACGGAGGAACGCTCTCGAATCTCTCAAGGCTCGTCGTCATACCGCCGAGTCTTGTGACCCGGCCCGCCCCGCGACAGCCGGTCCGCCCCCGGGCGGGCGGGGGGTCAGCGCGCGGGGAGG
>NZ_SDIG01000086.1:0-26585 GCF_004122755.1 Streptomyces sp. TM32 | reverse complement strand
CCACCACATCGACGTCCTGGTGACCAAGGACAGCGGGGCAGATTCACACTGAGGTGATGGGCCGCCCATCCGCGACGGAGGAACGACGGACGGGCGGCCGCTGGACGACCACCACCGGCAGGCCCGCCTCCCGGGCCGCCGTCAGCTTGGCGGCGGTGGCGGCCGCCCCGCTGTCCTTGGTCACCAGGACGTCGATGTGGTGGTCCCGTAGCAGGGCCCGTTCGCCCTCCACCGTGAAGGGGCCGCGGTCCAGGAGGGTCGTCATCCGGGGCGGGTAGGGGGGCTCGGGGGCGTCGACGGAGCGGACGAGGAACCAGAGGTCGGTGAGGTGGGCGAAGTGGGCGAGGCCCATGCGGCCCGTGGTGAGGAAGACCCGGTTGCCGAGGGCCGGGAGGGCGGCGGCGGCCTCGTCCAGAGAGGTGACCTGGTGCCAGCGGTCGCCGGGTCCCGGTACCCAGCCGGGACGGCGTAGCGCCAGCAGGGGAACATGGGCGGTGGCGGCCGCCAGGGCCGCGTTCCGACTGATCGTGTCGGCGAAGGGATGGGTGGCATCGATGAGCGCGTCCACCGCGTGCGCGCGCAGCCAGCGGGCGAGGCCCTCGGGACCGCCGAAACCGCCGATGCGGACCTCCCCGGCGGGCAGCCGGGGCGCGGCGACCCGGCCGGCGAGCGAGCTCGTCACCCGCAGGGACGGGTCCGGCACGAGCAGGCCGGCCAGGCGGCGGGCCTCGGTCGTACCGCCGAGAATCAGGACGTGGCGCACCGGGCGGGCTGCGTCATTCATCGGGTCTCCTTCATGGATACCCCCGGCCTCAGTCGGGGGTGGGGGTACCTCCCGCTTGCGGGGGAGAGACGAAGCTTCTGCGGAGCAGAACAGGTAAAGCCGTATCGCCGCCGGGCGATACGGCGTCCGCCACGGTCGTGGTGGGGCGGCTCCCATAGGGCACCGGGTCTCAACTGTCGTACCTCCCAGGTAGGTTGGTGATCGTGACGACAGCAACACAGAAGAGGGAGCAAACCGGGTACGCCCGGTACACCTTCCGCTTGCGTGTGTCGTCCACCGCGAACACTTTGCTGCTGGCGGAGTGGGGCCGGTGCCGATGGGTGTGGAATGAGTGCGTCGCCAAGTCCAAGGCCGTCTATGCGCACAACCGTGCGCATCCCGAGGACAAGCGGACGTGCGGTCCGGTGCAACTGTCCGCGATGCTGACCGAGGCCCGTGCCCGCATTCCGTGGCTGAGTGAGGGCGCCTCGGTGCCGCAGCAGCAGTTGATACGTGATTTCGGCAAGTCCCGGGCGAAGGCGATGAAGGACATCGAGGCCCGGTTGCCGGTGCGGCAGCGCGCCGGTATGCCGAAGTGGAAGAAGAAGCGTGACGCCCCTGCGACCTTCGAATACACCCGGCGCGGGTTCCGTCTGAAGGACGGCCGTCTGCACCTGGCAGGTGGAATCGTGTTGCGGGTGGTGTGGTCGCGTGACCTTCCGTCCGACCCGTCCTCGGTGCGGGTGTACCGGGACAGTCTCGGCCACTGGTACGCGAGCTTCGTTGTCGCAACCGAGGCCGAACCTCTGCCCCGCACCGGCCACGTGATCGGTATCGACTGGGGTGTGAGGGAAGCCGCGACCACCACCAGCGACGCGCACGACCTGCCCCACGCGCAGCACGGCAGGAGCGCCGCGCAGAAACTCGCCCGTTACCAGCGGATGATGGTCCGCAGGAAGCCGAAACGCGGGCAGACCGCCTCGAAGGGCTACCGCGAGGCCAAACGGCAGACAGCGAAGGTCCACAAGAAAGTCGCAAGGCAACGTCAGGACACCGGCCGGAAATGGGCCAAGCACGTTGTCCGCGACCATGACGCTCTGGCCGTGGAGGACTTCCGGCCGAAGTTCCTCGCCAAGACCACGATGGCCCGTAAGGCGGCCGACGCCGCGATCAGCGCCACCAAGCGAGCCTTGATCGAGATGGGTCGTAAGCACGGCCGGAGGGTGCACCTGGTGCACCCGGCACACACCACCATGGATTGCGCAGACTGCGGAGCGAGAGCCAAGCACGCAATGCCCCTTTCCGAACGAACGTATACCTGCACCGCGTGCGGAGCCTCCCGGCCACGGGATAAGAACTCCGCCCGCGTGATGCTGGTCCGGGCTGGTCTCGTACCCGGCTAGCGTTGATCGTGTAAGACCTGTCGGACCGCCGGTCCGCAGGCGACGTGAGCTAGGAATCCCCCTCCTTTACGAGGGGGAGGAGTCAAGGGATGTGGGTTCCTCCGTGGAAGCGCAACCGCAGGGTACGGGGCCGCAGGGCACGGGGAAGGCCGCGGGCGGGCGCAGTGCGCAGCTCGCGCACACCGGGCTGCGGCACGGCTGGACGACCGGTGCCTGTGCGACGGCGGCGAGCACGGCCGCGTACACGGCGCTGCTGAGCGGTGAGTTCCCGGACCCGGTGACGATCACGCTGCCGAAGGGGCAGACACCGTCCTTCGCCCTGGCGGTGGAGGAGCTGGCGGCGGGCCGGACCTCCGCGATGGCGGGTGTCGTCAAGGATGCGGGCGACGATCCGGATGTCACCCACGGCGCGCTCGTCCGCGCCACGGTGCGGGCGCTGCCGGCCGGGTCCGGCATCGTCTTCCGGGCCGGGCCGGGGGTCGGGACGGTGACCCGGCCGGGGCTGCCGCTCGACGTCGGCGAACCGGCGATCAACCCCGTACCGCGGCAGTTGATGCGGGAGCATCTGAGGGAGGTCGCGGGACGGTACGGCGGCCTGGCGGCGGGCGGGGCACCCGACGTCGAGGTGGAGATCTCGGTCGATCACGGGGAGGAGATCGCCCGGAGCACCTGGAATCCGCGGCTGGGCATCCTGGGCGGGCTGTCGATCCTGGGGACCACCGGGATCGTGGTGCCGTACTCCTGCTCGGCCTGGATCGACTCCATCCGGCGGGGGGTGGACGTGGCGCGGGCCGCGGGGCGGCGGCATGTGGCCGGGTGTACGGGATCGACCTCGGAGAAGGTCGCCGTCGCCCTGCACCACCTGCCCGAGGACGCCCTGCTGGACATGGGCGACTTCGCCGGCGCGGTGCTGAAGTACCTGCGGCGTCATCCGGTCGAGCGGCTGACGGTCTGCGGCGGGTTCGCCAAGCTGTCCAAGCTGGCGGCGGGGCATCTGGATCTGCACTCCGCGCGCTCACAGGTGGACAAGGGGTTCCTGGCGGAACTGGCCCGGCAGGGCGGGGCCGACGAGGCGCTGGCGGGTGCGGTGGCGGAGGCCAACACGGGCCTGGCGGCACTGCAGTTGTGTGCCGCGGCGGGCGTGCCGCTGGGCGATCTGGTGGCCGCGCGGGCGCGCGAGGAGTCGCTGGCCGTGCTGCGGGGCGCGCCCGTCGCGGTCGACGTCATCTGCATCGACCGCGCGGGGATGGTGGTGGGGCGGGCGGAGCCGCGGGGCCCCGGTGAGACCGGCCGTGGAGAGCCCCTCGGGTGAGGGGCCTCCCCGACTCGGCGGTCAGTAGTTGCGGTAGCCGCGATCGAAGTTGTTGTTGCGACCGAAGTTGTTGTTGCGGTAGCCGCCGCGGGCGAACCGGTCCAGACCGCAGTGGCCCGTCCTGCCGGTGAGCGCGCCCAGGGCCGTCTTCAGGGCACAGGCCGTCAGCCGGAGCGGGTTGTTGCGGTACCGTCCCCGGCCCTCGTTGCGCCCCTCCCGGCGGTCGTTCCGCCGGTCGCGGCGCTCGTTGAACCGGCTCGGCGTGTCGTAGCTACGGGCCGGGGCGTCGTGCATCCACGGCGAGGCGTCGTGGGTCTGCGCCGGGGTGTCCGTCGCCAGCGTGGGGTTGTCCTTGCCGTCCGCGACGGCGACGGGGCCGCCGACGAGCGTCAGCACGGTTGCGGCGCCGACCAGGCCGGCGGCGAGTTTGGTACGCATCGTGGCGTACTCCTTTGCTCGGCCCCCCTTGGGTGTCGCAGCTTCCTTACCGGCCCCCGGGAGCCAGGAAACGGACATTCACCCCGATGCGGTGAGATCACCCACCGGACGGTCCCGGCCTCACGGCGTGTCCGACGGCACCTCCGCCCGCTGCCCGCTGCCCTACGGCGTGTCCGTCGGTTCGGCTGCCCTACGGCGTGTCCGTCGATTCCGGTTCCGGCTGCGGCGCCGCGCACGGGGCGTGCGGCCGCTCGCGGTCCGTCGAGTAGAGGTGGCTGTCGCGGAACTGCTCGGCGCCCAGGGTGCGCCCGACGAGGATGACGGCCGTCCGCACCACGCCCGCGTCCTTCACCTGGCCGGCGATATCGGCGAGGGTGCCGCGCAGCACGAGTTCGTCGGGGCGGGAGGCCATGGCGACGACTGCGGCCGGGCAGTCGGCGCCGTAGTGCGGCAGGAGTTCGGCAACGACCCGGTCGACGTACATGGCTGCCAGGTGCAGCACCAGCAGCGCGCCGCTGCGTCCGAGGGTGGCGAGGTCCTCGCCCTCGGGCATGGGCGTGGCGCGCTGGGCGACACGGGTGAGGATGACGGTCTGGCCGACGGTGGGGACGGTCAGCTCGCGCTTGAGGGCGGCGGCCGCGGCGGCGAAGGCCGGAACGCCGGGCACGACCTCGTACGGCACACCGGCCGCGTCCAGCCGTCGCATCTGCTCGGCGACCGCGCTGAAGACGGACGGATCGCCGGAGTGCAGCCGGGCGACGTCGTGGCCCTCTTCGTGGGCGCGGACCATCTCGGCAGTGATCGTGTCGAGGTCCAGCTGCGCGGTGTCGATCAGCCGCGCGCCGGGCGGGCACTCGGCGAGCAGCTCGCGCGGCACCAGGCTGCCGGCGTACAGACACACCCCGCAGGACGCGAGCGTACGGGCGCCGCGCACGGTGATCAGGTCGGCGGCGCCGGGGCCCGCGCCGATGAAGTGGACGGTCATGGCTGTCGGTTCTCCTGCGAGGACGGTCCCGGAGAGACGGGAGGAGCGGCGGGAGGAGCGGCGGAGGAGGCGGAACGGGAGTCGGCCGGGGGTTTGACCGCCGACCACTGGGTGACCGGCATCGCCTGCCGCCAGCCCGTGAAGCCGCCGACCGGCACCGCGTGGGAGACCGCGAGCCGGACCAGTTCGCCGCCGTGGCGGCGGTGGCGCTCGGCGAGCAGCGCCTCGGATTCCAGGGTCACCGTATTGGCGACGAGGCGGCCCCCGGCAGGCAGCGCGTCCCAGCAGGCATCGAGCAGGCCGGGGGCGGTCAGCCCGCCGCCGATGAACACCGCGTCCGGCACCGGCAGCCCCTCCAGCGCGGCGGGCGCGGAGCCGGTGACCACCCGCAGCCCCGGTACGCCGAGCGTCCGCGCGTTCCGGCCGATGCGCTCGGCGCGTACCGGGTCCCGCTCGACGCTGACGGCGCGGCAACTGCGGTGCGCCCGCAGCCATTCGACGGCGATGGAGCCGGAGCCGCCGCCGATGTCCCACAGGAGTTCGCCGGGGGCGGGCGCCAGCGCGGCCAGGGTGGCGGCCCGGACATGACGCTTGGTCAGCTGGCCGTCGTGCTCGTAGGCCGCGTCGGGCAGGCCGGGGACGGTGGACAGGTGCGGGGTGCCGGGCGCGCGGACGCAGTCGAGCGCGAGGACGTTGAGGGCGTCGCCGGGCGGGAGGCCCCAGTCGGCGGCCACGCCCTCGGCCGTCCGCTCACGGGCGCCGCCGAGTTGCTCCAGTACGCGCATCCGGGTCGGGCCGAAGCCGTGGGTGCGCAGCAGCGCGGCGACCTCGGCGGGGGTGTGGGCCCCCGCGGACAGCACCAGCACCCGGCGTCCGTCGTACAGCGCCCGGAGAAGGTTCTCGGCGGGCCGCCCGACGAGCGTGACGACCTCGGTGTCCTCCACCGGCCAGCCGAGGCGGGCGCAGGCGTAGGAGACGGCGGAGGGGTGCGGGAGGATGCGCAGCCGGTGGCCGGCGGGGGCCGGCGCCTCTCCCAGCACGTCCGCCGGAGCACACTCCGCCTCCTCCGCCAGCACCTCGGTCAGGGTCCGGCCGATCCCGTAGAACATCGGGTCGCCGCTGGCCAGCACGCAGATCCGGCGTCCGGCGTACGCGGCGAGCAGGCCGGGGACGGCGGGACGCAGCGGGGAGGGCCACGGGACGCGCTCGCCGGTGCACTCCGCGGGCAGCAGCGCCAGCTGGCGGGCGCCGCCGATCAGCACCTCGGCCGCGCACAGGGCCCGGCGGGAGGCGGCGGGCAGTCCGTCCCAGCCGTCGGCCCCGATGCCGACGACGGACAGCGGCTCGGGAGCGGCCGGGGCGGGTGGTGCGGGGCTCACTGCCGGGTACCTCAGGGGTCGGGAGGGGACGCGGGATCAGGTCCGGGAGGCCAGGCACCGGTCCGGCGGGACAGGCACCGGTCCGGCGGACAGGAACCGGTCCGGGGGACGGGAGCCGAACTCTACTGACCGGTCGGACCGCTCCATCCGGTGGGGCGGGGGGGGCGGCCGCGGTGTGACCTCGGGCGGTCCGTCGGCCGCCCCACCCTCACGTCAGCAGCGTGAGCAGGAACTGCCCCGCGAACAGGAACGACGCGCAGAAGCCGAGGACCGCCGGCAGCCACTGCCAGATGCCGCGCGGGGCGTCGAAGCAGGCCAGTTGGCCGAGGACAGCGAGCACGCCGGTCAGGGCGCCCAGCCAGAAGGGCAGGCCGTCGTGGTGGGTGTACAGGATGGCGACGGCGGCCAGCAGACCGAGCACCGCCATGATCTGGCCCCTGCCGGGCGCGGGCCGCCGGGTCTCGCCCGTAGCGCTCATGCCGCCGGATGCTACCCGCGCCGGACGGGCCGCGGCCGTTGCCCCGCCGTACGGCGCCGGCCGGCCTCCGTTTCCCGCTCGCCCTCCCCCGCCTCCCGCACCGCTCTGACCAGGCACGATCGGTCGTTCGACGGTAATGACAACGGTCACCGGTGCAGCCTTTGGATCTTTCGCCGAAGTGCGGTTTGCTTCCCAGGAGGAGCCAGTGGCAGCAAGCCAGAAGGGAGGCGTCCATGACCGAGCACGCCCACGGCCAGGGGCACGACCACAGCCATGCACACGGAGTCTCGGCGGATGCCGACCGGCGCTGGCTGCGCGGCGCGCTCATCCTGCTCACCAGCTATCTGGCGATCGAGGTCGTCATCGGTGTGGTGGCGCAGTCCCTGGCGCTGATCGCGGACGCCGCCCATATGCTCACCGACGCGGTCTCGATCGTGCTCGCCCTGATCGCGATGCGGCTGGCCGCGCGCCCGGCCCGCGGCGGGTACACCTACGGACTCAAGCGCGCCGAGATCCTCTCCGCACAGGCCAACGGCATCACCCTGCTGCTGCTGTCGGTCTGGCTGGGGTACGAGGCGATCCAGCGGCTGATCACGCCGCCCGCGGTGACCGGCGGACTGGTGCTGATCACCGCGCTGGCCGGGGTCGTGATCAACCTGATCTGCACCTGGATGCTGTCCCGGGCCAACCGCTCCAGCCTGAACGTCGAGGGCGCCTACCAGCACATCCTCACCGACCTGTTCGGGTTCATCGCCACCGCCGTCTCCGGTCTGATCGTGCTGACGACGGGCTTCCGGCAGGCGGACGCGATCGCCTCGCTGGTGGTCGTGGCGCTGATGCTGCGGGCCGGTACGAGCCTGGTGCGCGAGTCCGGCCGGATCTTCCTGGAGGCCGCACCGGCCGGGGTCGACCCGGACGCGCTGGGCGATCACCTGTGCGCCGCGGACCAGGTAGTCGAGGTGCACGACCTGCACATCTGGCAGATCACGTCCGGGCAGCCGGCGCTGTCCGCGCACATCCTGGTGGAGCCGGGCGGCGACTGCCACAAGGTCCGCCGCAGTCTGCAGGAGCTGCTGAGCGGGGAGTACGGCATCGCCCACGCCACCCTCCAGGTCGATCACGTCGGCGAACAGGGCGCGCCCGACGACGTCCTGACCCTCGGCCCGCGGCCCGGCCCCGCCCCGGAGCAGCAGGCCGAACACTGCGCGGACGCCCACGGTCCGGTGCACCGGGCGGGGCCGCACAAGCACTGAGGGCCCGGTCGTACGGGCCGCGTGCCCCGCGGACATCGCCCCGCTGCCGCCCCTCACTCGGGTGAACCCGGACCGGGGAGGGAGCCGTCTGCCGACGGTGGCGGCGGCCGCGATGCTCCGATGACGGCATGAGAACCGCCGTTGTCTGTGCGCTGCTGTGCGCCGCCACGCTCCTCGGACCGTCCGCCGCCGCATCGGCACCGCAGGCACCGCCGCCCGCCGTCTCGGTGTCGGTCGCGGTGACCGACGGCGTCGACGACACCGAGGCCGGCAAGCGGCTCGACTACCGCATCACGGTGCACAACCTGGGGCCCACCGACGTCCGCCGGGCCCGCATCGAGCAGGAGATGCCGGCCACCACGACCTCCGCCACCGCACCCGGCGGCACCGTCGAAGGGCGGGGCACCGGCGAGCAGAAGGTGATCTGGCGCTCCGACATTCCCGCGCACGACATCCAGGTGTTCACCGCCACCGCCGTACTCGGCGACCGCACCGACCTCACCGCCACCGCGGCCCCCGGCAGCATGCGGGCCGCCGCGACGGTCTGTGTCTACGTCGGCGGATCCTTCGCGCCCACGGCCTGCTCGGGCGATCTCGACGACCTGCCGGAGACGGACCCGGAGGGCGGGGGCGGCGACGGCTGGGTGTGGTGGGCGGTGGGCGCCGTGGCCGTCGCGCTGCTCGGGCCGGGTGTGGTGCGGGCGGTGCGGCGGCGGGCCGCGGCACCGCGCTGAGTGCGGGCCGCGCGCACGGTCACCCGTTGGCACCGGCCCCGCTCGCGGCCGGCAGGAGTTCCCACTTGCCTGGGAGCAGGCCGCGGGGCGCGCCGGGCGGCACTCCCCCGGGCCCGACCGAGCCGAGGGACGCCGACCGGATCACCGCCAGGAGGGACCCAACCGATGTCAGCGAGCGCACCCGTACGCCCGGGCGGGCGGGTGCCGGCGGGGGAGCCGCCAGCGCGCGGCCCGCGGACGGCCTGGCGGGGTGTGGCCGGCGGGGTGCTGCTGTTGGTGGGGGTGGTGCTGCTGCCGCTGGGGCTGGCCGCCGTCCGGGCGCGCGCCGAGCTGACCGAGACCGACGGCTATGTGGCGGCGGTGGCGCCGCTGGCCGGAAACGCCGCCGTCCAGGAGGCGGTCGTCGGCGATGTGACGGACGGCGTGATGGCACATGTCCGGCTCGACGGGCTGCTCAAGGCCGTACCCCGCGCCGAACGCCCCGCGGTGCGCCGCCACTTCACCCGCGGCATCCGCGAGTACGTGACCCGGCAGGTGCGGCAGGTCGTCACCGGCCGCGGCTTCCCGGCGATGTGGAGCGGGGTGCACCGCACCGCCCACCGGACCCTGGACGGCAGTCTGACCGCCCCCGGCCGCTCCGCGGTCACGCTCGATCTCACGCCCGTCGTGGAGCGGGTCAGACATCAGCTGTCCCACAACGGCGTGGGGCTCGACCTCGTGCGCCAGGTGCCGCGGGCCGGAGTGCAGATCGTGCTGCTGAAGGCCCCGGACGTGCCGCGTGTCCGGGCGGCCTACGACCTCGTGCACACCGGGGCACGGCTGCTGCCGCCGGCCGCGGCGCTGTGTCTGGCCGGCGGGCTGGTGCTGGTACGGCGCCGGCGGCGGGCACTGATCGGTGCCGGGGCGGGCTGTGCGGCGGCCGCCGCGCTGCTGGCCGTGGCGCTGGCACTGATCCGCCGCCGCACCCTGGACGCGCTGCCGGCCATGGTCTCCCGGCCCGCCGCGGGCGCCTACGCCGACGCCCTCACCGAGCCGCTGCTCACCGGGGTCTGGCTGCTCATCGGCGCGGGAGCCCTGACCGCCACACTGGCCGCGGGCGGACCACCGGCGGCCCGGGCACTGCGCGCACGGCGGCTCGCCGCCCGTGCCGCACAGGTGTAGTGACCCGCGTTCAGATCGCCAGCACCGTCTTGCCCTGGGCCCGGCCGGTGCGGCTGACCGCGAGGGCTTCCGGCGCCTCCTCCAGGGGGACCTCGCGTCCGACCAGGACCGTCAGCCGGCCCGCGTCGACCTGGCCGGCGAGGATCTCCAGCAGCTGCGGGGAGGGGCGGTTGACGAAGTTGAAGCCGCGGAGGTTGTGGTCGGTCAGCTCGTCCGCGTCGGCCGAGCCGATCAGCGAGACGGCGATCCCCCCGTCGCGTACGGTCCGGGTCAGCTTGGCGAAGTCCTCGGGACCACCGGTCATGTCGATCAGCACGTCGACACCGTCCGGATGGGCCGCCAGAACCTGGTCGGCCACCGACCCCGCGGTGTGGTCGACGGTCTCCGCGGCGCCCAGCGTGCGCATCAGTTCCGCTTTCGCCGGGCGCGCGGTGGCGATGACCTCGGCGCCGCGGCCGGCCGCGAGCTGGGTGGCGAAGGTGCCGACGCCGCCGGTCGCCCCGACGATCAGCACCCGTCTGCCCTCGCCGATCCGGGTCTCCTCCACCAGGTTGTATGCGGTCATGCCGGCCGTCGGCAGCGCCGCGGAGGTGGCATAGGTGACGCTGCGGGCGGCATGGGCGATGCGGTCCTCGTCGGCGAGGGCGAGTTCGCAGTACGAACCGCCGCCGTGCTGCGGCCGCTGGAACTGGCCGAACACCGCGTCGCCGATGGTGAACCGCCGTACCCCGGCGCCGATCGCGAGCACCTCGCCCGCCCCGTCCGTCCCCAGGACCAGCGGGAAGGAGACCGGCACGGCATCCCCGAACATCCCGTCGGCGATCTTCCAGTCGATGGGGTTGAGTCCGGCGGCGGCCAGCCGCACCAGGACCTCACCGGGCCCTGGGTCGGGCTGTGGCAGATCCATGAGCTGCGGCTGTTCACCGAATGCGCTGACTGCTACGGCTCTCATGTGGCGTTCCCTTCCACCCTTCCGACCGGTGGCCGAAGTGGATCGTAAGCACGCCGGTGGGGCCGGATGTGGCAGGAGGGGAGGCGGTGCGGCGGAAGCAACTCTTACGGCCCCCCGGGCAGGGGCCGCCTGGCCCCGGGCCCGATCACCGGGTGGCGCCGAGGCCGCACCGCCGGTCCGGGGCCCGGCCCGGGGGGCGCCGCCGCGGCCCGCGCCGAGGCCCGACGGCCCGCCGGGCGGACCCAGCGTGGTGAATTCCCCGGCCCGCGGGGTCGCGGCTGCGGAAGTTCCGGCAGCCGGACGCGGCAGCTCGGGTACACATGACGCCATGCGCGTTCTGGTGGTGGAGGACGAGGAGTTCCTCGCGGACATGATCGTCTCGGGGCTGCGTCGTGCGGAGCTCGCGGTGGACATCGCCCACAGCAGCCGCGCGGCGCTGGACAGGCTCCGGCGCGACGCCTACGACGTGCTCGTCCTGGACCGCGATCTGCCCGGCCTGCACGGTGACGAGGTCTTCCGGTACGTGGTGGAACAAGGGCTGCCGACCCGGGTGTTGCAGCTCACCGCGGCCGGCCCGGCGCCCGGCCCCGACGGGCGCCAGGAGCCCGGCGCCGACGACCGGCTGACCAAGCCCTTCGCGTACGAGGCGCTGCGCGACCGGGTGCTGGCGCTGGGCCGGCGCGCCCGCTCCGACCGGCCGCCGGTGATCGAGCGGGCCGGGGTCCGCGTCGACACCGGGCGCCGGCTGGCCCTCCGCGACGGCCGGCCGCTGGCGCTGTCCCGCAAGGAGTTCGGCGTGCTGGAGGTGCTGCTGCGCGCCCAGGGCACGGTGGTCAGCGGCGACGAGCTGATCGAGGAGGTGTGGGAGGAGCACCCCAGCTACCGCGCCAACGCCGTACGCGTCACGCTCGGCACCCTGCGCGCCAAGCTCGGTGACCCGCCGGTGATCGAGGCCGTGCCGGGCGCCGGGTACCGGATGGGCGATGGAGCGGAGCCGGACGGTGGAGGGGAGCCGGAACCGACGGCGGGCGCCCGCGGCTGAGCCGCCGCACCGCCACCGGCTGACGGTCCGTCTTCCCGCCCCCGCTGACGGCCCTCGTCCCCACCCGATTGCGCGCATGACGGGTCGGGGCGCGGACCACGGGATTCAATGGCGCAATGATCCGGTTCGACTCCGTCACCAAGCGCTACCCCGACGGGACCACCGCCGTTGACGGCCTCTCCTTCGAGGTCGGCGAGGGGGAACTGGTGACGCTGGTCGGGCCGTCCGGCTGCGGCAAGACGACGACCATGATGATGGTCAACCGGCTGATCGACCCCACCCACGGCCGGATCAGCGTCGACGGTTCCGACATCGCCGGCGTCGACCCGGTCCAGCTGCGCCGCCGGATGGGCTACGTCATCCAGCAGACCGGCCTCTTCCCGCATCGCACCGTCCTCGACAACACCGCCACCGTGCCCGTGCTGACCGGCTGGAAGAAGGCCAAGGCACGCGAGCGGGCCGCCGAACTCCTGGACCTGGTCGGCCTGGACCCGGGCGTCTACGGCTCGCGCTACCCCGAGCAGCTCTCCGGCGGCCAGCGCCAGCGGGTCGGAGTGGCCCGTGCGCTCGCCGCCGACCCGCCGGTGCTGCTGATGGACGAGCCGTTCGGCGCGGTCGACCCGGTCGTCCGCGACCGGCTCCAGAAGGAGTTCCTGCGGCTCCAGGCGACCCTGCACAAGACCGTGCTGCTGGTCACCCATGACATCGAGGAGGCCATCCGGCTCGGCGACCGGATCGCGGTCTACGGGGCGGGCCGGATCGAGCAGTACGACACCCCCGCCAGCGTCCTCGGCGCCCCCGCCACCGCGTATGTCGCCGAATTCGTCGGCACCGACCGTGCGTTGAAGCAGCTCTCGGTCACCACCATCGACCGCGCCGACCTCGAACGTCCGCCGTTCGCCCGGCTCGACGAACCCGCCGCGGAGGCCATGGCCCGGATGCGGACCGAGGGCGCCCGCTGGGCGGTGGTGCTCGACGAGGAGGGCGAGCTGCACGGCTGGGTGGGCACGGAGGAACTGGTGGGTGCGGCCGGCACGGTCGCCGGTCACGCCCGACGGATGGAGGCCTGGGTGCCGGTGACCGGCACCCTCAAGGACGCCTTCAGCGAGATGCTCAAGCACGACGCCGGCTGGATCGCGGTCCTGGACGGCCACCGCTTCCTGGGCGTCCTCACCCCGACCACGCTCCATGAGGCGCTGCGCCGCACCATCGGGGGCAGGGGCGAACGAGGCGTCCGGCGGGAGCGGGACGAGGTGGATTCGGTGCCTACGCAGTGAGCGCGGCGGGAGTGGGCGTGGGGGGGAGCAGGAAGGAACCGGGAAACGGCCGGGCGTTTCACGTGAAACATGCCGTGCCCACCGTGCCGTACCCAGCCGTGCCGTGCTATTGCCACCGCCCCGTCGCCGCCCCCTCAGCCCTTGGGCAACAGCCCTTTCGACTCAAGGTAGTTACGGGCCACATCCGCCGGCAGCCGCCGCCAGCTGTCCACCTCCTCGTTGAGGTACGCCAGATCGGCGGTGGTGAGGACCTTGCCGAGGCGGTTGAGCGCGGCGGCCACACGGGCACTGCCCGCGCGGGAGCGGTTCACGACCGGGAGGACGTAGTCGGCGTTCTGCAGCTTCTTGTCGTCGGGGAGCAGCACCAGACCGAACTGGTCGAGGGTGGCATCGGTGCTGGTGGTCAGCACCATCTGGTCCTGCCCGTTCTGGACGGCCTGTTTGGCGGGCGTGGTGCCCACGCCCTTCGGGTCGATGGCGGCGATGTTGATCCCGTACTTCTTCTTCAGCCCCGGCGCACAGAAGGGCCGCTGGACGCACTCGTCGCCCGCCGCAAGACGCACCGGCAGCTTGGACCGGCCCAGGTCACTGAGGGTCTTGAGGTGGTGCTTGCGGGCGTAGGCGGCGCTCACCGCGAAGGCGTTCTGGTCGACGGCCCGGCCGGCCGGGAGCGCGGTCAGACCACGGGCGCCGGCGAGCCGACGCAGCACGGCCGTCGTGGCACCGAGGTCGGGCGAGGCGACCGGGGCCGCCGTGGCCCCCTTGTTCTTGGCGTTGAGCCAGTCCGCGAGGGTCGCGGCGTACTCGGGGACGACATCGATCTGCCCGGCCTCCAGGGCGGGTTCGTACAGCTCACGGTTGCCGACGGTCACGACACGGGTGCGGTAGCCGGCGTGGTTGAGCAGGGCCGCGTACATCTGCGCGAGCAGCTCGCTCTCGGTGAAGCCGGCCGAGCCGATGGCCAGGTCATGGCTGTCGCCGGGGGAGGCGGTGATCGCGGACCGGGTCTCCAGGGAGGGCCCGCTGGTGCAGGCCGCGAGACCGAGCGCGGTGAGGACCGCGAGGGCCGTCGCGGCGGCCCTCACCGGGTCCGCCCCCGCACCCACCCCGGCGCACACCGCTGCACCAGCTCGAAGGCCGCCTCCATCAGCAGGGCGAACACCGCGACCAGCACGGCACCGGCGACCACCTGCGGGGTGCTGGCCAGGTTGAACCCCGCGGTGATGATCCGGCCCAGACCGCCGCCGCCGACCAGCGCGGCGAGCGTCGCCGTGGCCACCAGCTGGACCGCGGCGATCCGGATGCCGGTCAGGACGAGGGGAAAGGCGAGCGGCACCTCGACCCGCCGTACCAGCTGCAGGCCGGTCATCCCCATGCCCCGTGCGGCCCGCACCACGTTCTGGTCCACCTCCCGCATCCCGACGTACGCGTTGGTGAGCAGCGGCGGAATGGCGAACAGCACCAGCGCGATGATCGTCGGCCATTGACCGTACCGTCCGATCGGGGTGAGCAGCAGCAGGACCAGGACGGCGAAGGTCGGCACCGCACGGCCGACGTTGGCCAGATTGACGGCCAGCGCGCCACCGCGCCCGAGGTGACCAAGGGTCAGCGCGACCGGCAGCGCGATCAGGGCGCTGAGGACCAGGCAGGCGAAGGTGAGCACCAGGTGCTGTTCGAGGCGGTGCCAGACGCCGTTCTCGCCGGACCAGTGGGAGGCGGTGGTCAGCCAGGCCCAGACCGCCGAGAGGGTGTTCATGTCCGCCGCCCGGGGGCCGCGGCCGGCTCTGCGCCGCGCGCGGTGGCCCGGGCCCGCACCCGCGTCCGCCGGCCCGCCCGGCGCCAGGGCGTGAGCAGCCGTTCCGCGCCGAGCAGCAGCAGATCGAGCACGACCGCGATGAGCACACAGAGCACGGACGCGGTGAGCACCTGCGCCTTGAAGAAGGAATTCATGCCGGCGTAGATGAGGTTGCCCAGCCCGCCGTACCCGACGATCGCGCCGACGGTGGTGAGCGCGACCGCGGAGACCGTGGCGATCCGCAGCCCGGCCATCGCGGCCGGCAGGGCCAGCGGCAGCTCCACGGTCAGCAGTTGGCGCATCGGCCCGTAGCCCATACCGCGGGCGGCTTCCTTGGCCTCGGCGGGGACGCCCTCCAGCCCCGCCAGGAGGTTCCGGACCAGCAGCGTCAGGGAGTACAGGGCGAGACCGACCACGACGAGGGTGGCGGACAGCCCGTAGACCGGCAGCAGGAGCGAGAACATCGCCAGCGACGGGATCGTGTAGATCACCGTGGTGAGGCCGAGCACCGGTCCGGCCGTCCAGCGCCGGCGGCGGGCCAGCAGCGCCAGCGGGACCGCGATCACCAGCCCGAGCGCCACCGAGACCACCGTCAGCTGGAGATGCTGGGCGACCGCGTCGAGCAGGATCTGCCGACGGGTACGCAGATAGTCGCCGCAGATCCAGTCGTTTCGGGCCAGGCAGTCGTCCGGAGGCGGTGCGGTCACGGTACGAGTCCACCCCGGCGGGCGCGGAGTGTCGCGGCGGACGCGTCCGATCGGGGCGGCCGCGTACGACCGCCGCCGACCGGCCCGCGGCCCGCCCCCCTTGGCTCCTCACCTCGCGTACACACCCCACGTATACATCGCATGTGTACTGCCTGTGTATAGT
This sequence comes from Streptomyces sp. TM32, assembly GCF_004122755.1. Taxonomy (NCBI): domain Bacteria; kingdom Bacillati; phylum Actinomycetota; class Actinomycetes; order Kitasatosporales; family Streptomycetaceae; genus Streptomyces; species Streptomyces sp. TM32. The sequence goes on along the minus strand of NZ_SDIG01000086.1, from coordinate 10,743 downwards.
CACCTCCGAGTCCCTTCGACCGCCGTGAGCGCGGGTCGGCGCGGCGCGGCCAGGCCCGTACGCGTCGGCTTCGCCCTGCCCGGAACGCAGGTCACGGGCCCGTAGGCGGCCGTCCGCACCCGAGGAGAGACCCGCATGCCGAAGCAGATTTCCGCGGCCCGCCGCACATCCATAGCCGGGCTGCTGACGGCCACGTCCCTGGTCCTGGCCCTCAGCAGCTGCACCTCCTACGACGTCACCGCCCCGGCCGACGCCCGCGCCGACGCACCGGCGGCCGACGTGAAAGCGAAGGACGCCCGGCTCGCCGCGGCCAAGGACGCGAAGGGCAGCCGGAAGACCACGAGCGCGCGCGGCGCCGAGGTCGACTGCCGCAAGGCCAAGTGCGTCGCCCTCACCTTCGATGCCGGCCCCAGCGAGAACACCAACCACCTGCTGGACATCCTCAAGCGGGAGAAGGTGCATGCGACGTTCTTCATGCTCGGCAAGAACCACATCGAAAAGCGCCCCGCCGAGGTGAAGCGGATCGACGCCGAGGGCCATGAGCTGGCCAACCACACCTGGTCGCACCAGATCCTCACCGACATCAGGCCCGAAACGGCCTGGGGCGAGATCTCCCGCGTCCAGGACGCGGTCCGCAAGATCACCGGCAAGTCGCCCACGCTGATGCGTCCGCCGCAGGGCAGGACCGACAAGGACGTGTCCAAGATCAGCAAGGAACTCGGCGTGGCTCAGGTCCTGTGGAGCGTGACCGCCAAGGACTACGAGACCAACGACTCGGCCCTGATCACCAAGCGGGTGCTGGAACAGACCGAGCGCGACGGCATCATCCTGCTGCACGACATCTACCGCGGGACCGTGCCGGCCGTCCCCGGCATCCTCAAGGAGCTGAAGAAGCGCGGCTACACGGTGGTCACGGTCTCCCAGCTGCTCTCCCCGGCGAAGCCGGAACCGGGGATGGTCTACCGGCCGTAGTGCACGGCAGGAAGCGGGCGCCGCTGAGCCGGGCCCGCCGCCGCGTACGACCGGCGTCGCGACGCCCGCCCCGCCGCGTACGGCCGGTGCCGCCGGTAACCAGCCCGCCCCGGCACCCTGTTGCGTACGCGCCATGCGGTCGCTCCCCGGTGTGCGACACGGGCAGTGCGCCCCGATGGGACGTGCGGGTACCCCCGGCAGGGACGATCATGCGACGGCGCCACCACACACGGCAGGGGCGCCGGATCACTCCGGCGCCCCTGCTCACGTCCCTGCGATGCGCGGGCGCTCAGCACACCCGCGGCTCAGCTCACCCGCGGCTCACCCCCGCGGGCGCTCCGCCTCCACCCGCCGGCGGCCCTTGTCGTCGGTCGGGGCCGGGGACTTGGACGGCCCGGTCTGCGGCCCCGCGGCACCGCCCTTGCCCGCCCCCGGCTTGCGCGGCGGGGCGACGGTGTCCTGCGGGAACGTCAGCTGCTGGCTCTGCCACTCCAGGGCCGGGACGACCTCGCGCCGCCAGGTCGTGAACTGGTGGCTGCCCTGCGGCAGGATGATCGAGTCGACCGTCATCGGCGACTTGGCCGCATGGATGAAGTTCATCGTGGCGCCGTAATCCGCCTCGCCCTTGCGGCTGCTGGCCACCAGCGCGGAGATCTGCGGGGCGGGCAGGTGCTTCATCCGCCACAGCAGATCGTGCTCGCGCTCGCGCTTGGCGCCCTCCGGACCCGGGCCGAAGAGGCTGCCGGTGGTCAGGTCGTCCTTGATCGCGTAGTCACCCGAGAGCGAGACCGCCGAGGTGTAGACGTTCGGGTTGCGCATCGCCAGCTGGAGCGAGCAGGTGCCACCCGACGAGTACCCGAACGCGCCCCAGGCACTGGGGTCGTGGCCCACCCGGTAGGTCGACTTCATGGCGTCCGGCAGGTCCTTGGTGAAGAAGGTCTCGGCCTGCGGCCCGCCCGGCACGTCCACGCACTCGGTGTCCCGCGGCGGCGCGATCGTCGGCCGGACCATCACGATCACCGTCGGCTGCATCCGGCCCTGCGAGATCAGCCGGCCCGCGTTCTGCGGCACCTGGAGGTGCTGGGCGAGGTTCATGATTCCGCCGGGGTAGCCGCTGATGACGACCATGACGGGGAACCGCTGACGGCGGTACTGCTGCTGGAAGTACTGCGGCGGCAGATAGACGAAGCCGGGGTTGATGGCGCGCGTGCGGCGGCCGATGATCCGTACGGACTCGACCTTGCCCACCTGGTTCGGGGCACCCTTGGGCAGTCCGGACACGCGGTCGAGGCCCTGCGGACCCGCGGGCTGGATCAGCCCGCCCTTCAGGTTGCCGACCGAGGCGAACTGACCGCCGCCCTGGCTCACGGACACCGGGGCCTTGTCGTTGTTGCCCAGCAGCTCGTCCCAGTTGCCGTAGAACTCGAAGTTGGTGTTCACGGCGAGGGCGAGCGCGCACACGATCGACAGCTGGGTGACCGCGATGGCTCCCAGTCTGCCCAGGACGGGGCCCACCCCGCGCCGTGACAACCGGGGCCAGAGCCACACCGTGGCGGCCACACTCGCCACCGCCAGCACGATCACCGTGTACTCGAGCGACTGACTGGTCAGCCCCATGCGCCCACATCTCCCGTCACCCGCGAAGGGTTCTTGCCTTCTTCCGGCCGCCTAAGGCACAACGTGCGGCTCAGGACAATGGTCACCGGAGAAGAGGGGCACACCTGCGCATCGGATACGTGAACGACTTGGTTCTTACCTCGCTCTTGCCACATCGTTTCCGCGGCGTGATGTGCGACGAGGAACGGCAACGCCCGCGACGGGGGAGCGAGTGCGGCGCGCGCAGGGTGCGGGGACCACGAAGAGCCCAGGTCAGCGGGGGTTTCGGGGTCGCGGCACGGACGCGGAGGCCCGGACGACCACGGACGGAGCGATCGCTTCCGGCCCCACAACTCCCGCCACTTCACACATGGCCGAATCAACTCCCCTTCCCCCTCCGGCCGTTGTGACACCTGCCGGTGCGATGCGATACCAAGGGGGAGGAAAGCCGCATGACACCCCATGTGCGAACAGCTCGGGATCCGGTGGGCGAACGGCTCGGGATCGGGAGCGTTTCGAGCGGGACGCGGCGCCGTGATGAACGGCGGAGGAACAATTCCGGGAAGGCCGGGACGGCTCGCCAGAACTGCCGAAAGGCTCGTCCGGCCGGCCGGGCCACCTCGTACGCAGGACGAACGCGGCGACGGCGCGCCGGCCGAAACCAGTCGCCCCCGCAACACCCCCGGATGGCCCACCACACAAGGCGCGGGGTCCCACGACGAGGCCGGTCCCGGCCGCTACCCTTACGTATCCGTCCTGGTCAGGGACATGTCCGTGCGTCACGGACAAACGCCGCACCCACCACACGCAAGAGAGGTTCGCCGATGGGCATTCGGAGTCTGCTGCGCAACGCTTTCGGTCGCTCCAAGGCGACCCGCGAAGAAACCGGCGCGGCCCCGAGCGGCGCCGACACACGGGAGTCCGCGACCATTCCCGAGGCCCGCGAGGAGTCCACCCCGGCTCCTTCCACCCCGGCCCCGGAAGCCGAGGTCCCGGCCGCACGGACGGCCCCCGCGGAGTCCCCGGCCCCCGACCCGGCTCCGGCGACCCCGACACTGCCGGCCCAGGGCACCCGGGCCGATGTGGCGGAGCGCGCGGCGGAGACGTCCGCGGCCCGGGAGGAGTCCGCCGTACAGGAGGAGCCCGCCGTACGGGACGAGGCCGAGGTGCGGGGCGAGTCTGCGGCGGAGTCCCTCGCGGCGGCCGAGCCGGCTTCCGCCGAGCCGGTCGAAGCCGCCGACGCTTTCGCCGACTCCTCCTCCGACGCCGTTTCCGACCTCGTGAGCCAGGCCTTCGACACCCCGGCGCCGGCGGCTCCCACCCAGCCGACCGCTGACACCGCCGCACCGACGGCGGAAGCGGAGGCCGCAGTGGCCGCGGAGGCCGCAGCGGCGACAACCGCGGAGGCAGCGGCGGACGCCGAGCCGGAGCCCGTGGCAGCGGCCGCCGAGCCCGAGCCCGCGGCTGCCGCCGTCGCGGAACCGGAGCCGGAGCCGGAGCCCGAGCCCGCGGCAACGGCTGAAGCCGCGCCCGCTCCCGCGCCCGAGCCCGAGGCGCAGCCGGCCCCCGAGGCGACGCCGGCCCCCGTGGCCGCCGCGGCGGCCGAGACGAAGGCCCCCGCCACGCCCCAGGCCCTCGACAGCCTCATCAAGTCCGCGGCCGCCGTCCTGGACAAGCACGGCCTCGCCACCCAGCGCGCCGTCGTCTACCTGGTCCTCGACCGCTCCGGCTCGATGCGCAACTACTACAAGGACGGCACCGTCCAGAACCTCGCCGAGCAGGCCCTCGGCCTCTCCGCCCGACTCGACGACGCCGCCACCGTCCCCGTCGTCTTCTTCTCCACCGACATCGACGGCACCGCCGACCTCGACCTCACGCATTACGAGGGGCGCATCGCGGAGCTGCACGCCGGTCTCGGCCACATGGGCCGTACGAACTACCACTGGGCCATCAACGCCGTGGTCGACCACTACAAGAAGTCCGGCTCCACCGCGCCGGCGTTCGTCATCTTCCAGACGGACGGCGCCCCGACCTCCAAGCCGGCCGCCGAGAAGGCACTCTGCGAGGCGGCCGGGCTCCCCATCTTCTGGCAGTTCCTCGGCTTCGGTGACCCGGACGCCAAGGGCTTCGACTTCCTCCGCAAGCTCGACGACCTGACCGTCCCGGAGCGGCGGGTCGTCGACAACGCCGGCTTCTTCCACGCCGGCCGCGACCCCCGCGGCCTCTCCCACGACGAGCTCTACCAGCAGCTCATGGTCGAGTTCCCCGAGTGGCTCGCCGAGGCCCGCGGCGCCGGCATCCTCAAGGACAGCTGACCTCCGCGCTCCGCTCACGACACCTCACCGGCCGCGGCCGGGCCCCACCGGCCCGGCCGCGGCCGCTGTCATGAGCCCGCCGCCCGCACGAGAGGCGAGCCCCCGCCCCGCTACCTACGCTGAATGGGTGACACGCCCCGTGTGATCCGGTTGCTCCGGTGTGGGCGGCGAGGTGGTCGGGGTGGCCCTACAGCCGAGCGAGGCCGGTCGTGATGAGTGACGCGAGCCAAGAGGGAACCGGCGCCGGTGCTCCCGGCCCCACAACTCCCAGCTGGGCGGTGTCGGCACCGCCCGATCCGCGGCGCTGGTGGGGGCTGGTGGTGATCGCGATTGCGCAGCTCATGGTGGTGCTGGACGCGACGATCGTGAACATCGCGCTGCCCTCGGCCCAGCGGGACCTGGGGATATCGGACGCGAACCGGCAGTGGGTGATCACCGCGTACACGCTCGCGTTCGGCGGACTGCTGCTGCTCGGCGGGCGGATCGCCGACCTGGTGGGGCGGAAGCGGACCTTCATGATCGGCCTGGTCGGGTTCGCGGTCGCGTCGGGGCTGGGCGGTGCGGCCACCGCCCCCGGGCTGCTGTTCGGGGCGCGGGCGCTGCAGGGCGCCTTCGCGGCGCTGCTGGCGCCGTCCGCACTGTCATTGCTGACCACGACGTTCACCATCGGCAAGGAACGCAGCAAGGCCTTCGGCATCTACGGGGCCATCGCGGGCGGCGGCGCGGCCATCGGGTTGATGGCCGGCGGGCTGCTGACCGAGTACCTGACCTGGCGCTGGTGCCTGTATGTGAACGTGCCGGTCGCGGTGATCGCCTTTACCGGCGCTGCCGTGTTCCTGCGCGACAAGCCCGAGCGGGACCGCGTCCACCTGGACGTTCCCGGTGTGGTGCTGGGCTGCGGCGGCCTGGTCGCGATCGTCTACGCATGCAGCGAGGCGCAGCCGCGGGGCTGGAGTGACGGGCTGGTCGTCGGGCTGCTGGCCGGCGGCGTGCTGCTGCTGGGCGTCTTCGCGTGGTGGCAGACCCGGGCCCGCCATCCCCTGCTGCCCTTGCACATCGTGCGGAACCGGAACCGCGGGGGCGCCTTCCTGACCATGGGCCTGGCGGTCATCGCGCTGTTCGGGATGTTCCTGTTCATGACGTACTACCTGCAGACCGTGCTCGGCTACTCCCCGGTGAAGACCGGGCTGGCCTTCCTGCCGATGGTGGCGGCGATCGTCGTCGGTTCGACGCAGATATCGGCGCGGCTGCTGCACCGCATCCCGCCGCGGTTCCTGATGGTCCCGGGCGCGCTGCTCGCCTCCGTGGGGCTCTTCACGCTGAGGTTCCTGACGGCCGCGCCCGCCTATGTCTCGCATGTGCTTCCGGCCATGCTGCTCGTCGGCCTCGGCATGGGCCTGACCTTCATGCCGGTGATGGCGACGGCCACCTCCGGGGTGGCGCCGCACGACTCCGGTGTCACCTCCGCGACGGTCAACACCGCGCAGCAGGTGGGCGGTTCGATCGGGACGGCGCTGCTGAACACGATCGCGACCTCGACGAGTGCGACCTTCATCGCGAGCCGGCTGGCGGCCGCGGCCCGGCAGACCACCGGCCCCGGGCTCACCCCGGCGGTGCGCGACGGGATCGTGAAGAGCGGCGTGGTGCACGGGTTCACCGTCGCCATCGGGGTGGGCTCGGCCATCATGCTGCTGGCCGCGCTCGTCGCCGGGCTGATGGTCAACGGCCGGGCCCCGCAGCACGGCCCGATGCCGGCAGCGAACGCGGAGTCGGCGGACGCCGCGGTGTGAGGGCGGGGCCCGGCAGGACAGGGGGCCACCGGACGGGGCGGGTGCCGGCCGAGCGCCGGCGGGCCGGGCCGTCGGAGGGTGCGGCTGCCCGCCGAGCGCCGGGCGCGGCGCGGCGGCGGCAGGCCTCATCGGGCCCGGAAAAGCCCGCGCGGGCATCCCCACCCCGTCCAGTACGATATTGACGTTCCGTAAAGCAAATCCTCACTCACCGTAGCGACTTGGGAGCAGCCGGCAATGGCTCGACACCTCATCACCAGCGCCCTTCCGTATATCAACGGGATCAAGCACCTGGGCAACATGGTGGGGTCCATGCTCCCGGCCGACGTGTACTCCCGCTATATGCGCCAGCGCGGGCACGATGTGCTCTACATCTGCGCGACGGACGAGCACGGCACCCCTGCCGAGCTGGCGGCGAAGGAGGCCGGGCAGTCGGTCGACGCCTTCTGCGCCGAGCAGCACGACAAGCAGAAGGCGATCTACGAGGGCTTCGGGCTCGAATTCGACTACTTCGGCCGGAGCTCCTCCCGGGAGAACGTCGAGCTGACGCAGCACTTCGCGCGCAAGCTCCACGAAAACGGCTTCATCGAGGAGCGGGCGATCCGCCAGGTCTTCTCGATCGCCGACGACCGCTTCCTGCCGGACCGCTACATCGTCGGCACCTGCCCGCACTGCGGCTACGACAAGGCGCGCGGCGACCAGTGCGAGAACTGCACCCGGGTGCTCGACCCGACCGATCTGATCGACGCCCGCTCCGCGATCAGCGGCAGCGGCGAGCTGGAGGTGCGGGAGACCAAGCACCTCTTCCTGCTCCAGTCGAAGCTGCAGCACGAGGTCGAGGGCTGGCTGGACGGCAACGGCAGCAAGGAGTGGCCCACGCTGGCCTCGTCCATTGCGCACAAGTGGCTGACCGAGGGCCTTCAGGACCGGGCGATCACCCGCGACCTGGACTGGGGCGTTCCGGTGCCGGCCGATGTGTGGCCGGAGCTGGCGGCCGAGGGCAAGGTCTTCTACGTGTGGTTCGACGCGCCGATCGAGTACATCGGGGCGACCAAGGAGTGGGCGGACGCCGCTGCCGACGACAGCCGCGACTGGAAGTCGTGGTGGTACGAGGCCGAGGACGTCCGGTACACGGAGTTCATGGCCAAGGACAATGTGCCGTTCCACTCCGTGATGTTCCCGGCGACGCAGTTGGGCACCCGCGAGCCGTGGAAGAAGGTCGACTTCCTCAAGGCCTTCAACTGGCTGAACTACTACGGCGGGAAGTTCTCCACCTCCCAGCGCCGCGGCATCTTCACGGACGCCGCGCTGGAGCTGCTGCCGGCCGACTACTGGCGCTACTTCCTGATCGCCAACGCCCCCGAGTCGGACGACACCTCCTTCACCTGGGAGCTGTTCTCGTCCTCGGTCAACAAGGACCTGGCGGACACCCTCGGCAACTTCGTCAACCGTGTGCTGTCGTTCTCCCGGAAGCGGTTCGGCGACGAGGTGCCCGCGGGCGCCGAGGCCGGGGCCGCCGAGCAGAAGCTGGGCGCGGAGATCGCCGGGCTGCTGGCGGAGTACGAGCGCCACATGGACGCCCTCCAGTTCCGCAAGGCCGCGGCCTCGCTGCGCGCCCTGTGGAGCGCGGGCAACTCCTACCTGGAGGAGAAGGCCCCGTGGCTGGAGATCAAGACGGACAAGGACGCGGCGGCGCTGACGCTGCGGACGGCGATGAACCTGATCCATCTGTACTCGGTGGTCTCCGAGCCGTTCATTCCGGCCTCGGCCAAGGCGATGCGGGGCGCGTTCGCCCTGGAGAACGACACCGCGGTGTGGGTCTCCCCGCAGGAGGCCGAGGCACTGGCCTCGGTGCCGGCCGGAACGCCCTTCACCGTCCCGCCGGTGCTCTTCGCGAAGATCACCGAGGAGGACCTGGAGTCCTACCGCGCACGCTTCGGCGGCGCGGAGGAGTAATCCTCCCCGCACCCGGGCACCCGCGCCCGTCCGGCCCTTGCGGCCGGGCGGGTGCCTGCCTGTGCGGCCCCGGACGGCCCGTGGCTCCGCCCCGGCTCACGGCCGGGCCGGCGGTGACACATACGCGCTCAGCGGTTCCAGCCCCGGCACCCGACGCAGCGGGACCGGCCGCCAGCCACGGGCGTAGGCGGGCGGCTTGTCGCCGGTGCGCAGCAGGACGGCGGCCGGGCGGTGCGCCCCCAGCCGGGCCAGCGCGGTGGGGCTGATGCCGGCGTCATGGCCGTACGGCTGACGGGACGCGCAGCCCACCTGATACGCCACCCGTACCGCCTCCTCGCCGCTGACCACGCACGGCGGCCGAACCCCGGCCGCGCGCAGCATCCCGGCGACCCGGCCGATACCGGTCTGCGCCCGCACGGTGCTCCGCACCATCTTGTGCACGATCACCAGCTGGATCGCCTCATGGCCGAGCAGCACGAGGACGAGGGCGGCCACCGCCCAGCCGTGCCCGCGCCGCGGCAGCCGGGTCAGCCAGTACAGGAACCAGGCGGCCGGCATCAGCAGCAGGGCGTAGGCGGGCAGCAGAAAGCGCGGAGCGGCGTAGTCCACCGTCAGGAGGTAGGGGACGGCGAGGCCGAGGCCGGTCAGGGCCGCCAGGACGAGCGGGGCCGGTCCGTACCGGTGCACGGGGCCGGCACCGTCGCGCAGACGCACCCCGGACCACGCCGGACGGTAGCGGTACAACGCCTCGGCCGAACCGGTGCCGTCCTCCGGGACGGCGGGGGCCCGCAGTCCGGCCGACGGGACGGGGGCCAGCCCGAGCGGCCGGTCGTCGCGGCGCGCGGTCGGCCACACCGGCCCGTATCCGAGCAGCGCGCCGCCGGAATCGCGGGCGCGCAGCGCCGCCCAGACGGCTCCGATCACCGCCAGCGGCAGCAGGAACCACCACACTGCCGCCACCGGGTGGTCCCACGCCAGGTGGCAGGGGCGGCAGAGCGTCTTTCCCTGGAGCGCCCGGGCATGGTCGTCGAAGGACAGGTGCCAGCCGAGGCCGCCCTGGATCCGCGCGGCCTGCCGCAGCCGGGCGAGGAGCCCGCCGTAGGACAGATAGGCCTCCGCGACCCACTCGGCGCACCCCAGGGCCAGACCGGCCAACAGCGCCAGCAACACGGCGGGGCGCCGCCAGGCCGGTACGCACAGCGCCGCGGCGAACAGCGGCACGACCAGCCACACGGCATCGGTGGGGCGCATCAGCGCGGCCAACGCCACCGCGGCGGCCAGGCCCAGCGCCGCGCCCCGCCCGGCACGGGGCGCCAGTTGACGGGACGGCTGCCGTACGGCCCGCAGGAAACAGCCGGTGGCGGCGAGCGCGGCATAGGCGACCCACAGGTTGGGCATCGCCTGCGGGCCGTAGAAGAGCGTGACCCACAGACCCGCGAAGAGCGCACCGCCCAGGGCCGGTACGGGGGCGGGCAGCAGACGCCGCCAGACGCACAGGCTGAGCAGCAGCCCGGCGCCGGAGAGCACCGCCAGATAGCAGTGCAGCACGGGGGCCGAGGTCGTCAGGGCGGCGGCCGGGGCGAGCAGGAAGGAGACCCCTCGGGCCCGCGGGGCGCTGAAGAACGCGGCCGGCCGGTGGGGGTCGACCTGGCTGACGTAGACCACCTCGTCCCATCCCAGGCCGGGGGTGACAAGGGCCGAGTAGATCAGGCAGGCGGTGAAGACGACGGCGACGGCGGCGAGCCACCACAGGTCACGGGCCGGGGCGGAGCGCGCCGGACGGGCCCTCGGCTCCAGGCCGGACATCGCGGAGAGGAGGCTGGCTTGCTGCATGGGCACCAGAGTGCGGGCGGCGCCGGGCCCCGGCCACACGGGTGGAGCGGTCGGGGCACCCGGGCGGAACGGTCAGGGCACCCGGCCGCCCGCGCCGCGGGGCCACCCGCACCGTCCGATGTCCGGACCGACCGTGGTCCGCAGCCGACCGTGGTCGCCCGCCCGGACCCGCCACGGGGCACTGCACAGGCCGAGGGGCGGCGTTTCACCTTGGGTTCTAGGAGTCGTTGCAACACCCCAGTTCAGGGGATGCAATGGACTTCGAGGTCCGTAAGGACCGGGCG